>JAQGKN010000467.1 GCA_028290085.1 Hyphomicrobiales bacterium | reverse complement strand
CGGATCTATGGTCACTTCTTCGCGCATGTAGACGAGGCTGTCGAGAATCTTCGGCAGCGTGATGCGCTTCATATGTGGGCAAAGATTGCAGGGACGCACGAAGTCCACGCCCGGCGTTTCCGCAGCGACATTGTCGGCCATCGAACATTCGGTCACGAGAATTACCCGCCGCGGCTGGTTTTTCTTCACGTAGTCGATCATGGCCGCCGTCGAGCCCGCGAAATCGGCGACCTCAACCACTTCGCGCGGGCATTCGGGATGCGCGATGATCTTGATGCCAGGATCGTCGTCGCGATAGCGCTGCAGCTCTTCAGCCGTGAAGCGCTCATGCACTTCGCAGGCGCCCGTCCAGGCGATGATCTTCACCTTGGTCTGCGCGGCGACGTTCTGAGCGAGGTAACGATCCGGCAGGAAGATCACGCGATCCACGCCGAGGCTCTCGACCACTTTCACCGCATTGGACGAGGTGCAGCAGATATCGACCTCCGCCTTCACCTCGGCTGAGGTGTTGACGTAGGCAACCACCGGCACACCCGGATATTTGGCGCGCAGCGCGCGGACGTCGGCGCCCGTGATCGACTCGGCCAGCGAGCAGCCGGCTTTCAAATCGGGGATGAGGACGGTCTTGCCGGGGTTGAGCAGCTTCGACGTCTCGGCCATGAAATGCACGCCGCCCTGCACGATGATTTCGGCATCGGACGAGCCTGCGAGCTTGGCGAGCTGAAGCGAATCGCCGACGACGTCGGCAACGCAATTGTAGATCTCGGGCGTCTGATAGTTATGAGCGAGAATGACCGCGTTGCGCTGACGCTTGAGGTCGTTGATCGCCTTCACGTAGGGCGCATGGAAGGGCCATTCGACCGGCGGAATGACGCGCTTTACCTTCTCGTAAAGGTGTGCGGTCTCGCGCTCGACCTCGGGAGTCCACTCAAGCGAGGGCATGGGCAGCACGCCATGACGCAGCGCCGCTTCCGACAGGCCGGCGGGCGGAGCGACGATGGTGCCGCGCATAGGGTCGAAACGGGGTTGAACCAACATATCCGCCTCCGATTATGCTCTATGTGAGCATATCTAGGATCAAAAAGGCCACGCGAGCCGATGTCCGACGCGGTGATATACTCTTTGCGAGCATAAAGGTAGTGGCGATCCGCGCGATTGCATCGCCTGGGCAAAATTCTTTTTGTCCGCATCGCTCTGCGCTCAAGATATGTGGTGACGAAGTACCCGGGGCCCTTGTGCGGGCCGGCGGCATTCCGCATGACAATGGTGTCGTTCCAGCCGGGAAAACCCATGCTCTTCGTCACAATCGCCTATTTTCTCGCGACTCTCGTTGTGGGGGGCGCCAAGCTCATCGCAGGGGAGACCCTTCTGGGTCTGTCGTTTCTCGGAGCTGCCGTGCTCGCCTATTGGGGCGGCTCAGCCATCAAGCTCGCCATTTTCGCCCCGGCGCTCCGCCCGCGCCTCGTCGGTTTGCTCGTCGGGGCGTGTTTTGCAGCTGTCGCCGCGCTGGTGACCGTCGCCTCGGGCGTGCGTTTTGAGGCATTCGACCGGGATCTGCACGGGTCAGCCTGGGTGCTCGCGGGCGTTGTGGGCGGCATTTTTGTAACGCGGCGGCGGCGGCCGGCCTAAGCTGTCGCGATATTATCGCTTAACATCCATCCGAAGACGTGCGATATATCGCGCATGAAATCCATCGTTTTCACGGCGCGAGCAGCCAAGGATCTGGGCGCCTTGCCTGATTCCATCGTGAAGCCGTTATCGAAAGTCTGGCCCGTTACGCAATTAGCGGCCACGGCGATATCAAGCGATTGAGTGGCCGTGACGGCTACCGGATGAGGATTGGCTCTTATCGCGTCCTTTTCAGAGGACATGACAACAATCCTCGCAGTCGCCGTCGGTCGTCGCGCGACCACGACCTACAAAGGTCGTCGCGCGACCACGACCTACAAAGTGAATTGAGAGGCACCATGCCAGCGATCAAACCGCAATTCATCGACACGCATTCGGGTGAACAGCTGGTGATTCTGACCCGCGCGGATTTCGATTCTCTCATGACGGCAGCAGCCGAAGCCGAGGAAGACGCCGCTGACGCTGCTCTTTTTGACGAGCGGATGGCCGATCTCGATCACGGGCTCGATGTGCGCTTGCCTGCCGAAGTCAGCGCGATGATGCTTCGCGGCGACCGGCTCCTGAGAGCCCTGCGTAAATGGCGCGGGCTCACACAAGTCAAGTTGTCGCAAGAAACCGGCATCGGACAGGGTTATCTCAGCGATCTCGAGGCGGGCCGCAGGGTCGGATCTCCAGAGACAATGGCGCGCATTGCCGGGGCGCTCGACATCGACGTTTCGTGGATTGCGGCGGACAGTAAGCCCAAGGGCTAAGGCCTACGCGGCGGCTTTTCATTGCGAGGAGCGTAGCGACGCGGCAATCCAGGAGCCGCAGGATCGCACTGGATTGCTTCGCTTCGCTCGCAAAGACGGCAACTGACCGTGGCGCGTGTTGATTTATCCCCGTTTCAGGTCTGACCGGGCCGCAGCTTGTAGAAGATGTGGCTGCCGATCTTGTCCATTTTTTTCAAGCGGCGCGACCAGCCTGGGTGGACGTAGTTTGCGTGGTAATGCGTGGCTCCGCCGACGTCACTGAGGTAGGTCTTGCCTTCCAGCACTTCGCGAGCAATGCGCTGGGCCACATTCCAAGGCTCCGGCTCGTTGTTCTTGAGCGCCTT
>JAQGKN010000452.1 GCA_028290085.1 Hyphomicrobiales bacterium | reverse complement strand
GCCTGCTGCGCCTCTCCCCCGACGAACACCTCGCCAGGCGCGTGCAGGCCCTCGCACAAGCGCGCCAGCGCAATGCAGGGTTGGAAGATCTGGCCGTGCGCACGCCCTATTTCTGCTCCGGCTGCCCGCATAATTCCTCGACGCGCGTACCTGAGGGATCGCGCGCCTATGCAGGCATCGGCTGCCATTACATGGTCCAATGGATGGACCGCGAGACCGAAGGCTTCACGCAAATGGGCGGCGAAGGCGCCAACTGGATCGGCGAAGCGCCCTTCTCGACGCGGCGTCACGTGTTCCAGAACCTCGGCGACGGCACCTACAACCATTCGGGCAGTCTGGCATTGCGGTTCGCGCGCGCGAGCGGCGTCGACATCACCTACAAGATCCTCTTCAACGATGCGGTCGCCATGACCGGCGGCCAGAGCGTCGAGGGCGGCCTCACCGTTGATCGTATCGCACGTCAGGTCGCAGCCGAGGGCGTCGCCCGCATCGCGGTTGTCACGGACGAGCCCTTGAAATATCCAGCCGACATCGGCTGGCCGCGCGGCACCACGATCCACGCGCGCACGGACCTCGACGCCATACAGCGCGAACTCGCGGAAACATGCGGCACCAGCGTGCTCATCTTCGACCAGACCTGCGCCGCCGAGAAACGCCGCCGCCGCAAGCACGGAACAATGCCGGACCCCGGCAAGCGCGTCTTCATCAACGAACGTGTCTGCGAAGGTTGCGGCGATTGCGGGGTGACGTCGAATTGCGTGTCCGTGCAGCCGCTCGAAACTGAGTTCGGCAGAAAGCGCCGCATCGATCAGTCGAGCTGCAATTTTGATTTCTCCTGCATGGAGGGCTTCTGCCCGTCCTTCGTCACCTTGCATGGTGCCAGGCCGAAAGCCGCGTCGCCCAATATCCTGCAGGACCTCCCGTCGGATCTGCCGACCCCCATCGTCCCCGCGCTCACCGCACAACCCTACGCCATTCTAGTGGCGGGAACGGGCGGCACGGGCGTCGTCACGCTCGGCGCACTGCTCGGGATGGCGGCGCATCTCGACGGAAAAGGCTGCGGCGTGATCGACATGGCGGGCCTCGCGCAAAAGGGCGGCTCGGTGGCGAGCCACGTGCGCCTCGCTGCGACGCCGGACGACATCCACGCGATCCGCATTGCCTCGGAAGACGCAGACCTCGTACTCGGCTGCGACCTGATGGTGGCGGGCTCGCGCAAGGTGCTGGCCACCATGCGCGCTGGCCGCACTCATGTGCTGGCTGCGACAAGCGAAGTGCTGCCGGGCGAGTTCACCCGGCAGCCCGATTACAAGATGCCGACGCACAGACTGATGGATGCGATCCGACATGCCTCCGACGACAACGTGCGATTCCTCGACGCTGACGCGCTGTCCAATGCTCTCTTCGGGCAGACGATGGCCGCCAACATGCTGTTGCTCGGCCATGCCTGGCAGAGCGGGCTCGTGCCGCTTTCAGAAAGCGCGCTCCACCGAGCTATCGTGCTCAACGGCGAAGCCGTGACGCTGAACCTTGCCGCCTTCGCCTGGGGTCGCCGCATCGCCGCCGAGCCGGAAAGCGTCGCACCTCTTCTGGACGCTGCGAGCCCTCGTTCGCCCAAGGCGCAAACGCTCGACGAGCTGATAGCTCGGCGCGCAGCGATCCTTTCGGAATACCAGAATGAAGCCTACGCGGACCGCTACCGCGCAGCCGTGGCGGGCATCGCACAGGCCGAAAATACGCGCACCCCGGTGCACACAGAGCTCACCGAAGCCGTCGCGCGTTACCTGTTCAAGCTGATGGCGATCAAGGATGAATACGAAGTCGCACGGCTCTACACGGACGGTGAGTTTGCAAAAACCATCGGTGCGCAATTCGACGGCGTGACGCGGCTGGAATTTCACTTCGCCCCGCCCCTCCTGTCACGCAGCCAAAACGGCGGGCGGCCACGCAAATGGACGTTTGGTCCCTGGATGCACCCCCTCCTGCGCGGGCTCGCAGCAATGCGCTGGCTGCGCGGCACCCCCTTCGATCTCTTCGGGCGAACGCAGGATCGGCGGGCCGAGCGTGCCGATCTCGCCGAATACGAAGGCATGCTGGCCGAAATCGCCGCCCGCCTCGACAAAGATACCCACGCGACATGCGTCGCACTGGCCTCCCTGCCCGAGAAGATCCGCGGCTATGGTGTCGTGCGAGCAGAGCATCGCGCGACGGTCGCTCCCGAGCGTCAGCGCCTCCTCGCCCGGCTGCGCGCCGACGCCGCAGCACCCTTGACCGCCGAATGACACGGCCGAGGTTGACGCTTCCGCCTCATGCTGGCACGGGAGGTCAACAAGGCCGGGAACCCGCTCATGCTGCGAATCTACGTCAGGGACAACGACCACCTCACGCCCCACGACGTGACATTACCGCTCGACGCTGCAGCCACACCCATCGACGCGCCCATTCCCTGGATCGACCTCTTCAATCCCACCCCGACCGAAGATCGCTTCGTCGAGGAAAAGATCGGCATTTCCATTCCGACCCGCGAGGAAATGCAGGAGATCGAGGTTTCCGCCCGCCTCTACAACGAGGACGGCGCGGAATTCATGACGATGACCGGCCTCATCCAGCTCGATACCGATGAGCCCGCGACGACGCCGATCACCTTCATCCTGAAGGGCTCGACGCTCGTCACCGTGCGCTATGCCGAGCCGCGCCCGTTCCTGAATTATTCGATCCGCGCACAGCGCCCGGGCATCGTGCCCTGCACCACCGGCGAGCAGATCATGATGGGCATTCTGGAAGCCCTGATCGACCGCATCGCGGACGCGCTCGAACGCGTCGGCGTGAAGATCGATGCGATCTCGCGCGAGGTTTTCCGCAACGAGAACCATCACGGCCGCACGTCCAAGACACGCGACCTGCAGCGCGTCATCGAAAGTATCGGCCGCGAAGGCGACCTGCTCGGCCTCGTGCGCGAAAGCCTCGTCAGCATCAACCGTCTGGCGACCTATCACACCGCCGTCTTCGAAGAGGACAAGAAGGCCAACAAGGACGCGCGCGTGCGCCTTCGCATCCTGCAACGCGACGTCGCCTCGCTCAGCGACCACTCGTCCTACATGTCTGGAAAAATCCAGTTCATGCTGGACGCGACCTTGGGGCTCATCAATCTCGAGCAGAACCAGATTATCAAGATCTTCTCGATCGCCGCCGTCTGCCTGATGCCCCCGACGCTGGTCGCCTCGGTCTACGGCATGAACTTCAAGCACATGCCGGAACTCGACTGGGATTACGGCTATCCCATGTCGCTGATCATGATGATCGTCGCGGCAATCCTGCCGTATCTATATTTCAAGCGGCGCGGTTGGCTGTAGAAACGTATTAACGCGGCCCCTGCTTCTCCCAGTGGGAGAAGCTGTCGGCGGAGCCGGTTGATGAGGGGTTACACTCCCAGTTCTGAGAGGCGGAAACCCCTCATCCGCCTGCGCTGCAGGCACCTTCTCCCTCTGGGAGAAGGACCGCGCCTCGTTTGGCAAGCATCTATGTCGTCATTGCGAGGAGCGCAGCGACGAAGCAATCCAGGAGTCGCAAGATCGCTCTGGATTGCTTCGCTCCGCTCGCAATGACGGCAACGAGTTTCGCGCCCGAGTCTAAGTCACATCTCGGACGCAGAAGAACACGTGTTCTTCCTCCTCACCCCACCAGATCGCGCGTGCCCTCGGCAAAAATCTCCTCCGCCGTAAAACGCCGGTCGATGATCTTCTGCTCGTTCGCGTAGCCGATGATCGCCTCGATCATGGCGCGGTTGGGTTCGATGCCGTAAGGCATCGGGTCCTTGCCGGTGATCTCCATGATCTTGAGCGCAGTCTGGTCCATCTTCGTGGGCTCCTTGATCTCGCCCTTCCGAAGCTTCTCGACATAGAGCTGCTTGGACTTGGCGAAGGTCTCGAAAATGTCCTTCGCCAGACCCGGATGCTGCGTCAGCAATTCGTCGCGCACCACCAGAGTGTGGTTGATCGGGTAGTGACCGCGCGTGCGCAGCGCCTCGAACCCGGCCCTGGCGGCGTCGGGGATCAGCGTCTTGATGTCGGGATTGTCGCTCGCAAGACCGCTGGCGGCGGCGAGTTCGCCCGACAGCAACATCTTCTCGATCGTCTTGCCTTTCTCGATCGGCACGACATTGGCCGGCGCCTTGTATTCGGCGACATGCTCGTCGCCGGACAGCACCCAAGTGATCTTGGAGAGATCGACGCCATATTCATGCTGCAGGATGGAGCGCGCCCAGACGCCCGCCGTCACCGTATAGCCCCGGTTTACGCCGACTTTCTTGCCTTCCAGCTGCTTGGGATCGGTGATCCCAAGCTTGGTGTTGGTGACGATGGCGCCATGATGAAAGGCGCGCATCAGGAAAACCGGGATGGCGGTGATCTTCTTGCCGTGCGCCTTGGCGCAGAGATAGGTCGTGATCGCCATTTCCGAAATATCGAATTCGGACCCGCGCACCATGCGGCGGAAGGCCTGGATGATCTGCGGCACTTCCTCGAAGTCGAAGTCGAACGTCTGCGGGCGGATGCTGCCGTCCTTCAGCGCCTG
>JAQGKN010000445.1 GCA_028290085.1 Hyphomicrobiales bacterium | reverse complement strand
CCGAAGCCGATATTCTCTGCGATCGACAGGTGCGGAAAGAGCGCGCCGTCCTGCGACACGATGCCGATGTCGCGGCGATGGGCGGGCGTGACCGACCCCGGCTTCGCCAGACACGTCTCGCCGAGTTGAATGGTGCCGGCATCCGGCCCCTCGAAACCCGCGATGAGGCGTAGCAACGTCGTCTTGCCGGACCCCGAGGGGCCGACAATGGCGAGACGGCTTCCGGCAGGCGCCAACAGCGTGATCGCATCCACTGCCTGCACGCGGCCGAAGGCTTTCGAAACGGCTGTCAGCCGCAGATCGTCGTTCATCGGCCGATGGTCCGCTTGGACTGCGCGTAGAGCAAGCCGGTGAGAGGGAGCGAAAGCAAGATCATCAGCAAGGCATAGGGCGCGGCTGCGGCATAGTCGAGTTCGGACGTATAGGCCCAGAAGGCGGTCGCCAAAGTCTGCGTGCCATTTGGCGCTAGCATCTGCGTTGCAGTGAGTTCGTTGACGATGCCGAGGCCGACGAGCGCCATACCTGCAGCGGCGCCAGGGGCTGCGAGACGGACCGTGACGGACCAGAGCGCGTTCAGCGGCGTCCGGCCGAGACTCGCCGCGGCCTGCTCCAGTTCCACAGGCGCCTGCGCGAGCGAGGCGCGCAGGCTGATGATGGCGCGCGGCAGGAACAAGAGAACATAGGCGAGAAGCACCGTTGCGATGGTCTGGTAAAGCGGCAGGGCTATCCGCACCGTAATGGTGACGAGCGCGAGGGCGACGACCACGCCCGGTAGCGAGCCGACAACATAGTTGAGGCCTTCGACAAGCCGCTGCAACGGCCCCGGGGCGCGGATCGACAACCAGGCAATCGGAATGGCAGCCAGCGTCGCCAGCACTCCGCCGAGGCCTGCGAAGAGAAGCGTTTCCAGAACGGCAGGCAGGATCTCCTGAAGGCGCCAGACGGCGGCACCGCTTTGAAGGAGCCAGCCGGACAGAGTGACAATCGGGACGCCAACCGCGAGCGCGATCCATGCCACGAGCCCGGCGAGCGCGGGCGCCTTCCAGACGTTCAACGGGGCAGGCCGCCGCGCTCGCGCGGCGCCCGAACCAACCCGCGCATAACGCTCATGGCCGCGCAGTCGCATCTCCAGACCGAGGAAAGAAAAGCAGCACAGTGCCAGCACGCCGGCGAGCATATTGGCGGCTGGGCCGTTATAGGCGGACTGGAATTGCGCGACGATCGCGGTCGTGAACGTGTCGAAACGCACCATGACATAAAGGCCGAACTCGGCCAGCAGATGCAACGCGACGAGAAGCCCGCCCCCGCAAAGAGCGAGACGAAGCTGCGGAACGACGACGCGCAGAAAGACCTGTGCAGGCGGATGGCCGAGCGAGGCCGCCGCCTCCTCAAGCGCCGGATCGAGACGACGCAATGTCGCGGCTATCGGCAGATAGAGGAAGGGAACATAGGCGAGCGTGGAGATGAGAACCGCGGCGAAGAGCCCGTTCAGCGACGGAATGAAACTCACCCAGGCATAGCTGTGCACGAAAGCGGGAATGGCGAGCGGCGCAACGATGAGCCACGACCACAGATGCGCGCCCGGCAGATCGCTACGCTCCGTGAGCCAGGCCAACGCGACGGAAAATACGATGCACAAAGGCAATGTGCAGGCGACGAGCAGGAGCGTGTTGACGAGGAGCTCGCCGACGCGCGGCCGGAAGATGAGCGCTGAGGCTGTCGACCAGCCGGTCTGCACGGCGACGTAAACGATGAAGCCGATCGGAAGACAGGCTCCGACAGTCACGAAAAGGGCCATCACGGACATGGCGGGCCCGGCCGTGCTCAAACGGCGCTTGTGCTCATGGGAATATGATCGAGACGGGGAGTCTGCCCGTCTCGATCCGTTGATTGTTGCGGTCACAAGAGTCCCGCGGCGGTCATCAGCTCCGTCACCTTCTTGCTGTTAAGCGCGGCGGGCTCGACGGTGGGTGCCTGCAGATCCACGAGCGAGGGCAGCTTCGGATTGGACGCTTCGTCCTTGCCGACCGCATATTCGAAGGAATCCCCGGTGCGCAGCACGCCCTGTCCACCCTTGCCGACAATCCAGCGCACGAAGGACTGTGCCTGATCCTTCTTCTTCGAGGAGGCGAGCACGGCGCCGCCCGAGACGCTGATGAAGGCGCCCGGATCCCTATTCTTGAAATAGTGCAGTGCGACGTTTTTCGAATTCTCGCCGGTCTTCGCCTGGTCGCCGAAGTAATAGTAATGATAGATGACCGCGCCTTCGACCTGCCCGGTGTTGACACCCTTCATGGCGGCGTTGTTGCCCTGGAATGGCTTGACGTTGTCCTTCATCGCCTTGAGCCATTTCGACGTGGCATCTTCGCCCTTCAGTTCAAGCAGCGCACTGACGATCGCCTGAAAATCGGCACCCGTCGGCGAGGCGGCCCAGCGGCCCTTCCACTTCGGATCGGCGAGGTCGAGCAACGATTTGGGCAGATCGCCTTGCTTCAGCACGGACGTGTTGTAGGCGAACACGGTGCTGCGCGCGGCAATGCCGGTCCAGCGGCCGGAGGCTGGACGGTAATTGTCGGGAACGAGCGCCAACGTCGCGGAGTCGAGCAGCGCCAGAAGGCCAGCGGTATCGACAAGGGCGATTGCAGGGGAGTTTTCCGTCAGGAACACGTCCGCGGGCGAATTGGCGCCCTCCTGGACGATCTGGTTTCCCAGCTCCGTGTCGCCGCCATTTCGTAGCGTGACCTTGATGCCAGTCTCTTTCGTGAATTGCGCCGCCCATTGCTGCGTCAGACTCACGTGCTGGGCATTATAGACGAGGATCCCGCTTGCGTCCTGTGCTGTGACAATCGATGAGCTCACGATCAGGGCAGCCGCCGCTCCGATCAACTGCAGGAAGAACTTCATGGCGCCCTCTCGTGGATTGAGGTTGATGCAACAACCATTGCATTCTCTGAACGAGGGGCAGACGCAGGTCAAATACTATGTTTTCGAATTATTCCAATTCCAATACTGTCTGAATTACGATTCCCTGCGTTGCTCGCACCAATGGATATTGAACCGATCGTCCGGGCAACCGGGGTTGCGAGCCGACGACCTGGGCCAAGCGAAATAAAGCTTGTCCGAAATACGCATTCGATAAGGGGCGCTGAACTTGTCGCCCCACACGCCTGCATCCCTCTTACAACCAGCTCTCGTAAGTTGGGCATGGGGCCCGCAGGCTCCGCCGAGGGACCTCTGGCATGTATCAAGGGCGCGATGGCCCGAATGCGCAAATTGAACGATTTTGACCGGCAGGCCTCGGCAAAGAATCCGCATGGCTCAAACGCCGCCTGCAGAGTATTATGCGGCGTTGCCGCGACACCCAGCACCACGGCATGTTTCCGCCATTCGAATTACGAAAGGTACGGACATGACAACAGCCCTTCGCAGCCACGTTCTTTCCGAAGACATCATCTCCCGCTGTGGGCGTCGAGCCCAAGGCTACGATCGCGAGAACGCGTTTTTTAGCGAGGATTTCGAGGAGCTGCGGAAGGCTGGCTTTTTGAAGATAAACATACCCAGAGACATTGGCGGACAGGAGTTATCCCTAAAGGAAACAGGTGTCCAACTACGCTGCCTGGCTTACGAAGCACGGCTACGGCGCTCGCTATCAACATGCACCTGTATTGGATGGGCATCGCAGCTGACCTACGTCGGGCCGGAGATTCCTCTCTTGACTGGATGTTGCGCGAGGGAGCGGCCGGCGAGATTTTCGCGGCCGGGCATGCCGAAGCCGGGAATGATCTTCCGGTGCTCTTCTCCACCACTGTGGCGAAGCGCGTCCAGGGCGGGTACGAGTTCACCGGCCACAAAATGTTCGGAAGCCTTTCGCCTGTTTGGACCCGCTTCGGGGTTCACGGCATCGATGCGGCAAATCCAGATGCGCCCCTGACGATCCATGCTTTCATCCCAAGAGGAACGCCCCATGTCGACATCCGCCAGACATGGGATACCTTAGGCATGCGGGCGACGGCTAGCGAAGACACCATCCTGGACGGTGCCTTTGTGCCCGACAAATACATCGCCCGCACCATCCCGTCAGGAACCATCGACCAATTCATCGGCGCATTGTTTGCGAACGCGCTGGTCGGAATCGCAAATGTCTACTTTGGCATAGCGCTGCGTGCGCGCGATCTCGCGCTGCAATCCGCGCAGAAAAAGAAGTCGCTCGCGCTGACGCGGTCCGTGGCATATCACCCGGAATATCAGCACTGCGCAGCCGAGATGACCATCGCCATCGATGCGATGGAAGCTCACCTTGACAGGGTGGCCGACGATTGGAGTGCGGGAGTCGATCACGGCGAGCAATGGAGCGCAAGAATAGTCGCTATGAAATATCACGTGGTCGAGTCGGCAAAGAGGGTCGTCGACCTAGCAATGGAGATGTCAGGCGGCGCCGGGCTGTTCAAGACAAACGAGCTAGAGCGCCTCTACCGTGACGTGCGGGCGGGCGGCTTTCACCCAGCCAATTCCGCACTCGCTCATGAGATCATCGGCAAAACGACGCTCGGCATACGCCTCGACGAGGCCCCGAGGTGGGGATAAAAAGCCAATTGGCGCTGCGCGATCAGGCTCTGCATAGAATTCGAGATCCCGCCAAACGTTGACAACTGCCTCGAGTGGGGTCCGAGCCCTTTGGCGATAGCAAGTCGCGCTGATCATACCCATCGGGTTGGATGCTGAGGGTCTTTCCTGCTGCGATTCCTGCAGCAGCGCTCCGATGGCGGTCACCCCGCCCCGCGCTCAAAGGAAGCCATTAGACCGGCGGCACAGCCGCGCCCGCGCGCAAGATCATACCAAACAGGTCTCGCGGATCGTCCGGGTCGGCGAGGAGATCAAGTTCTTCGTAAAAGGGCCTGTCCTGAAGAAGTCGCCGGACGTAACGCAATGCCGAGAAATCCTCGATGGCGAAGCCGACAGAATCGAAAATTGTGATCTGCCGCGCGCTGGTCCGTCCAGGCGCATCGCCTACGACGACGCGCCACAGCTCGGTGACGGGATGATCAGGCGGCAGTTGCTGGCATTCGCCCTCGACCCGCGTTTGCGGCGCGTATTCCAGGAAAATATCTGATCGCTTCAGAATGTCGGGATGCAGCTCGGTCTTCCCCGGACAGTCGCCGCCGACAGCGTTGATATGCACGCCCTCACCGACCAGATTGTCCGTGAGAACCGTCGCCCTTCTTTTATCGGCGGTGATTGTCGTGACGAGAGACGCGCCTTCCAGGCATTCCCCGACGGATCCGCAGACCGTCATGTCGAAACCGAGATGGGCGAGATTGCGCACGCATTTCAGGCTCGCCGAGCGGTCGATGTCGAACAGGCGCAGACGCCTGACCCCCAGCAGCGCCTTGAAGGCGAGTGCCTGGAATTCGGCCTGGGCGCCATTGCCGATCAGAGCCATGCAATCCGCGTCTGCGGGCGCGAGGCGGGATGCGGCGAGCGCCGAAGTCGCCGCCGTGCGCAGCGCGGTGAGAATCGTCATCTCGCTCAGAAGAACCGGATAGCCCGATCCCACTTCTGCGAGCACACCAAAAGCGGTGACAGTCTGGCGCCCACTGCGGGCGTTATCCGGATGACCGTTGACGTATTTGAACGAATAAGACTCGCCGTCGCTCGTTGGCATGAGTTCGATCACGCCCCCGTGGCTGTGAGAGGCAAGGCGCACCGATTTCTCAAATTCGTTCCAGCGGCGCAGATCTGCTTCGATGAACTCGGCCAACTCCAGCATGAAACGCTCGACCCCGATGGAGAGGATAAGCTTCAACATGTGATCCACGCTGACGAAGGGCACAACATTGCGCTTCAGGCTCATGGCAACCCGGACCTCCGGCCGTAACCGTAATTCAGCGTCGGTCGCTCCGATACGCACAGCCCATCAGGCCGGCGAGCAGATCGACCATGAGGAGCGCGGTACGTCCGCGCTCGTCCGGGAACGGATTAAGTTCAACGATGTCGATGCTGCTCACCCGTCCAGAATCGTGCAGCATTTTCTTGATCAAATGCGCCTCGCGGAAGGTCGCGTCGCCCGGCACTATCGTGCCGACGCCTGGCGCGTTTTCAGGATCGAGAAAGTCGACGTCCAAGCCGACATACCCACCACGTTATACGGCTTGGTATCCATAGCTTTGCCGAAGGATTAAGCGTGACCCAGCCTGCACCGGCAGTATCCGCTCAAGCGACAGCACGAGCAATGTCAAAAGGCCGTAGCCTGCCAAAATCGCACGCGCGCCTGGCTTCGCGTGGATCCGTCGATCTGCTCTGTTTCGGCCAAAACAGATCCGGACATGAGGTGGTAAAGTATTACCGTCTCAGCCGTTCGGGATCATCTGCATAACGCGTTCTATGGCGGAGGGAGGAGCCTCGTAAAGTGTCCGCACGGTTTTTTCCAGCTCGCGAGGCGACACGTAATCGATTTCGAGTTGCTGGCGGGCCGCCAGTTCCAAGAATTGGGGGTCCTTCAGCGCATCCTCGTAAGCCTTGCGAACTGCCCACAGCCGGTCCGCTGGAACCCCTGGCCCCATGAACGAAGGATAGCCCATGGCACCAGGGGCGCAGAGAATTTCCAAAACGGCGCGATCCTCCGCCGTCTTAGCGAGATCGAGCGCCAGCGGAACGTCGGGTGAGATGCCCTTCGCCTTTTCGAGACCGAGCTGGACGAGGATTTTGAACTTGCCATCCGGCAACCAGTCCGCATTGGAGCCGCTCGTCAGCAGCGAATAAGCAAAACCGACCTTGCCGTCGAGTTCACCTTTTTGCAACGCGAGGTCGATCGCCGGGACGCTGGCGTAGCCCGTGATGACCTTGAATTTCGTGCCAATCGGCCTGTTCAGCGCGTTCGGAAAAATAGCAGTATCCTGACTGGGCGCGGTGGCGCCGATCACGACCTCTTTTCGCATTGCATCGCCGATCGTGCGCACATCTGTGTTCGCCGTCCAAACCCCGCCGACCGAGGGAGAACGCGATGGGCTGCCAATCCAGTTGAACTTGGTCGGATCAAATTGCGCCCCCGGCGCCTTGAGCAACGGCGCGAGCACGAACCCACGCGTGATGAACGCCCAATGTGTCCCATCCTGCGGCGCCACGCTCTGAATATAATTGGCGAGCTTGATCCCACCGGCGCCCGGCATGTTGGTGACCACGACATTCGGGTTTCCGGGAATGTATTTTCGGATGACTTGCGCAATCGTGTGCGGATAGGCGCCGACCACGCCAGCATTCTCGCCAGTGCCGATATACATCGTGACCGTCTTGCCGCGGTAGAATGCTTCGGGAGTCTGCGCGGAGGCGGATGTCGCAAAACCGGCAAGCATCGAGCCAATCAGCAAGCGCGTGAAGAAGCGAGCCATGTAACCCTCCCGTTTTCTCCGGCGCTCTTTCGTTCGGGCCGAAGTTGCGCGCGACGTTAGCAGCGCAACGCCGCGCGTCAACACCGCTTTCGTGATCGCTTTGAGTGGGCTCCCGCGCCCTTCGCCAACGCGCGACGGACTATGTCGCGCAACCAGATCTGCGCCTCTTCAAATTCGGCGCGCGGGTGCCAGACCTGCATGAAGATGAGTTCGGGAACGGGAAATGGGACGGGCACAGGGACTACGACGAGATTGCTCGCCGAACGGAAGACGTCGATCAGCTTGCGCCTTGAATGCGCCACGAGGTCGGTGCCAGAGATGAGCGAGGGGATGGCCAGATAATGCGGCACGCTCGCCACGATGCGCCGCGTCATCCCCATGGCGCTCAGAATGTCATCGAGCTGGATGCCAGAATCGCTGCTCGGCGCTACGGTCACATGCGGGCAATCGAGGAACGCTTGCAAGGTCAGCTTGCCGTTCTTCAGGCTCGGGTTGGCGGCGTCGACGATGCAGACGAGCTGGTCGCGATACAATTCCTCGCTGCGCAATCCCTCCGGCAGCGCAGGAAAGACGCCGAGTACCAGATCCGCTTTTTCCTCGAGCAGCAGCCGGCACGAGTGCACCGGACCGCCAGTCTCGACCAGCACGTCCACATTGGGCGCCGCGCGCCGGATGAGTTGCACGATGCTGGGTAAGCCTTCGACGGTCATCGCATCGCTCATGGCGAGACGGAAGACACGCTTCGAACTCGCCGGATCGAACTCGCGGGCCGACGTCAGCAGGGCCTCGATATCCCCCATGGCGCGCTCGAGCGGCTCGCGCATCGACTGCGCGCGCGCCGTCGCGCGCATCATTGCGCCGTCGCGCACCAGCAACGGATCTCCGAAAATGTCGCGCAGGCGCTTTAACGCATGACTGACCGCCGATTGTGTGACGTTGAGCCGCTGTGCCGATTTCGAGACGCTTTCCGTGCGCAGAAGCGCGTCGAGCGCCTTCAGCAGATTGAGGTCCAGGGTGGCAATATTCAAAGGCTCATCTCCATGAATGCGATTCATGACTATATGACAAATTATGGCCTTGAAATCATAGTCTCGCAGCCCTGATAGTGCCCGCAACAGACAGGGAGCGAACGCATGAAGACAGTCGGGCACCGCCGCTATGTCGCGGCGCTACTTCCCATGAACCGCGACATGACGATCGACGAGCAGGCCTATCGCCGCTTCATCCGTCATTTCGTCGACGACAAGGACTTCGTTAAAGAGGGCGGCCTCTGCGTCAATCCGGAGGCGGCCGAGATTTTCTACCTGACGCGCGAAGAAAAGCGTCGGGTGCTCGAGATTTCGATGGAAGAGGCTTACGGCAAGCTACCGATCATCGCCGGCACCTGGGCCATCACGACGGCGGAAACGGTCGAGACGGCCAAGGATTGCAAGGCGCTCGGCGTCGACGGCATCTTCGTCACGCCGCCCGGCGGTGCGCAGGACGTCACCTCATGCTGGGATGCCGACACCTATCCCGAAATCTGGATGGACCAGATCAAGGCGCAGGATCGCGCAGTGGACCTGCCGATCGTCACGCATCCGGTCGGCG
>JAQGKN010000384.1 GCA_028290085.1 Hyphomicrobiales bacterium | reverse complement strand
CGGACCTCCGACACACTTGGCGGCGACCCTGCATCGCCCAGGTTGAGCACATTGTCCGACCAGTTGCACTCGGTGTTCCAGCGCGGCGAATCGCAATATATCTCGACGGTGGGCCGGTGGGAGGCGGCGGCGATGTGGGTCAGGCCGGTATCGATTCCAACAACCAGATGCGCGCGTTGGGCCAGCAGGATGGCCTCCTGCATCGATAGTTTCGGCAACACGCGGGCATTCGGCATGGCTGCCGCAAGTCTCTCCGCCGCCAGCTTTTCGGCCGGATTGCCCCAAGGCAGGAGTATCTGGAGTCCGAGTCCTTTCACGAAGCTTCCGATTTCGATCCATGCATCCTCCGGCCAGCGTTTTGACGCGCGCGCCGAGGCGTGAAAGAACACCGCGTAGGCGGCCGGCATCCAGGCCGGCCGCTGTATTTCCGGCGATGCCATATCGAAGTCGGCCGCAGATTCGCAGACGTAGCCCAGATGGGCAGCGCTCACCCGGCGTGCGCGCGCCACGGCGTGGGTGTATCGGTCTACGGCGATGCTTTCATGATGGAACAGGCGCGACAGGCCCTCATAGCCACACCCCTCGGTACCGTTTGCCAGCCCGATGCGTTTGCCGCCGGGAGCCAGCTTGGCCATGCGCATCACGATGCTGGACTTGAGCAAACCCTGGGTATCGAATACGCAGTCGTAGCTCTGCTCGCGCAAACGGCGATGGAATGCGGCAATCTCGCTGCAGGCCGCGCTGCGGGTTGCCGATTTGCGGCACTGCTTTTTCCAGCGGCGCAGCGCAATCGGAATGACGTTGGCGACGCCCTGGTTCAGGGCGACCAGATCCACGAATGCTTCTTCGACCACCCAATCGATCTGTGCATCCGGATGATGGCGCAGGATATCGGCGACCATCGGCATGTTGTGTACGACATCGCCCAGCGAGGAAAGACGCACGATGAGAATTTTCATTTTGAACCTCTGTCAATCGTCGATAAAAAACGACAGCGACAGCCGCGCACGCGAATGCGTGCGCAGGCTGAAACCTTCGGAAGGACTCAGGACAGGCGGATCAGAGGGGGGCGATAAAGGGGGATAACGGCGGCCGAGAAAAACCTTTGGGGGGCAGGCGTGCTTTGCACATCGCGCTGCAGTGTCTGAAGCGGTATTGAATGGCGCGGCATGTCGGCCAGGTCTGTGACCGTCTCGTCGATGCTTCCGTGCGAATAGAAAGGATTATCGATCGGATCGTGCGGCGCTTCGCCGGCCAATTGGGTGGCGGCATGCGCCAGTGCGCCGGCGAGAAACTGTTTGTCCGCCGATTCGACCGAAAACGGCCCATCCACGATTTGTATAAAAATCGTGACAAGCAGCAGGCAGGCGAACCGGCGAAGGGTTTTCATCGGCGCGATTCTAGCATGTCGATAAATGATTCTAGTTTATGCGCGAATGAGAGCACAGCAGCTCAAATTCGATAAACATCCCCGCGCTTGCGCCCCTGCGATACATCGATAAAAATATCGTCCAGCGCAGGTTTGCTGCGGATCAAACCCTGCTCGAAAGAATACCCGGCTAGGGTTTCCAGCGTATGCCGGTTCGCATCGGTCAAGCCGTACTCCCACGGATCGCTGCCCAGAATTTCCTCCTGCTCTTCCCAGGCTTCGCGATACCAGGCCAGCGGCACGAGGCGCGGGTTTTCCATACGCTTCATCGCAATGGATTTGGATGCTTCGAACGCCTTGTAGAGCTCGACGGGCACCCACGGGTGACGATCGATAAGCGACTTGCGCAGACCCATCACATGCATGATCGGGAAGATCTGCGTCTTCTTGTAATAGGCAATCTCGTCGTTCTTGTAGTCGGGGAAAAGGCGCCCGACATTCGGATCCTTGTTGAGGATCGGATCGATGAGATCGGGATGCAGAACGGCATCCAGTTCGCCGCTGACAAGCATCTTCTCGACTGACTTGTCGTCGGGCAGCCGCGTCAGCTTGAGGCCCGGTGGCGGCGTGAATTCCACGTCCTCGTCGATCTCGGAGAACCATTCGCAGGACGTGTGCGGCACGCCATATTCATGCTCGAGAATGCCGCGCAGCCAGAGAATGGCGCTGACCTGATAGGACTTCACGCCGATCTTCTTGCCGATCAGATCCTTCGGGCTCTTGATGCCCTTGTTCGTGTTGATGAACACGAAGCCATGGCGGAAGCGCCGATGCAGGAACACCGGCAGCGACTCGATGGGCATGCCCTGATCCTTGGCGATCAGGTAGGACGAGCTCGACAGCTCCGCGACGTCGAACTCGCCGTTGCGCAGGAAGCGCCAATGGCGCGTGCTGGAATCCATCTTGGTGAGAATGGTCAGCTCGATGCCATCGGGCTTGACGATTCCTTCCTTGATCGGCCGCACGATTTCATAGTCGCCGCAGGCCAGTGTGATCTTGATGTCGCTCGGCATTCGCGAGTCCTTTTCTGTGAATGTTCGGTTCGTTCGAAACTATCAGACGCCGTCGGGCAGGACGTGCTGCCACTTGTCCTTGATGCGCTTGTCGAGCTCCTTGCTGGAGCGTGCGACGATCGGGAACGTATCCTTGCGCTTGAAGGGTTTGCAAGCGTTGATGATGATGCGTCCGTTGCGCCGGTCCACATCGCCATCGTAGCACATGGGGTCGAGTGCAGAACTCCAGCCACCCTCGATGATGTCGATGTCCTCGCGCGTATCCACACGCGTCGACATGGCCCAGATGACCTCGTCGATCTTCGTCGGGTCGATGTCGTCATCGACGACGATGGTCCAGCGGTTGCAATAAGCGCCTGCGAGGCAATGGGCCGCGATCATTCCGGCCTGCTTGGCATGGCCGCCATAGAGCTGCTTGATCGAGACTGTGGTCCAGAAGCGGCTGCCACCGGCCTCATGCGCCCAGACGCCCTTGATCTCCGGCACACCAGCCGCTTCGAGCTGGTTCCAGATCGCGCCGCAGCGATAGCTGCCGAGGTAGAAGGTGTTGTCGTTCGGCGGCACGGCGGGAATGGCGCCGAGCAGGATCGGGTCGTTGCGGTGCATCATGGTCTCGATGCGGATGACCGGCTCGGGGCGGCTGCCGCCTGCGTAATAGCCGGTCCACTCGCCGAGTGGGCCTTCCTGCATGACGTCGTTGGGGTGGATGTATCCCTCAAACGCGATCTCGGCATTGGCGGGCACCGGCAGGCCGGTCTTGGGCATGCGGAAGATTTCGACAGCCTCGCCGAAAATGCCGCCGGCTGCCTCGAACTCGCTCTTGCCGTAAGGGATCTCGAGACCCGAGAGCATGAACATCGCGGGGTGGACGCCGACCACGACGGCCACAGGGGCGGGCAAACCGCGATCGTGATATTTGTTGAGCAGGATGCGGCCATGCTTGCCGGGGGAGATCATGACGGTGGCAAGGTTCGGTCCCTGCGTCTGCACGCGATAGGCGCCGTAATTCACCCAGCCGGAATCCGGATCCTTGATGATGACCATGCAGGCCGTGCCGATGAAAGGACCGCCGTCATGCTCGTGCCAGACGGGCGTCGGGATCTTCTCGAGGTTCACGTCCTTGCCTTCGAGAATGTTCTCGCAAAGCGGGCCGCCATTGACTTCGACCGGCGGGATCATCGGGGCGTCGCGCATATAGCCCCGCCACCATTGAACCAGATCCATCTCGCTGCCTTTGGCGGGCAAACCGAGCGCGATATTGATGCGTGGCACGGAGGTGAGAATGTTGGCGAGTACGCGCGCACCCTTGGGGAAACCGGGCACTTCGTCGAAGAGCACGGCGGGATTGCCCATCTTGCGCTGATAAAGATCGACGATGCCGCCGATCTCTTCCTTGGGCTCCGCGCCCTTGATGATCTTCAGCTCGCCAATGGCCTCGACGGCGGCGAGCCAGTCGCGGAGGTCCTTATTTGCCATTTCAATCTCCTGATGCCGCGCGTGCGCGCAATTATTCAGATGGTTTGTGCGAAGGCCGAAGTTCAGCCGCCGCCCGTGAGGGGTGTCTGCTTGCGCGTCGCCCAGCCCGTCATGCGGGTCTCGATGAGCGCGAAGATCAGGTAGGTGCCGATGCCCATTGCCGCGATGACGATGAGACCCGCGAACATCAGAGATGTGCGGAATTGCGATGCGGC
>JAQGKN010000377.1 GCA_028290085.1 Hyphomicrobiales bacterium | reverse complement strand
GCATTGCATAGGCGCCGGTGATGAATACACCCACCGCGGCTTCCAGCGTGCGTGAGCGGCCAATGACGAGGCCGAGGGGAACGCCTACGACGACCGCCAGAACATAGCCCACCAGAAAGGCCTGCATGCTCTGCCAGAGGGCGCTGAGCAAAAGACCCGACTTGGCGAGATCCCAGAAGGCGACTGCGATCGCCGACGGATAGGACCCGAAGACGGGGTTTACGTCGCGGCCGAAGATTTCCCAGAGGAGGATCACGAATGTAATAGAGAGCGTCGTAATCGCCCATCTGGGCATTTCACGCTTGGGGCGCGGGACGATTTCTTCCAGTGCGGATGGGGGAGCCGTGAGGCCCGTCTGCTGGATCATGGAATGTTCCTTCGTATCGGTCGCATCAATGCCGCGCGTCGTCAGGCGCAGCGTGCAGTGCCTTCCAGACGAGGTAGCGCGACTCCGCGAATGCAGCGGTGCCGCGCAGTGCACCAAGATCGCCGCGCGGACGCGGCAGCGGAACATTGATGATTTCCTGAATCGAACCGGCGCGCATGACAATGATGCGGTCGGCCAAAAGCACGGCTTCGTCGAGATCATGCGTCACGAAGATGATCGTCTTCTTCGTGCGCGCCTGAATTTCGAGAAGTTCACCCTGCAGGCTTTCGCGCGTCTGCGCATCGAGCGCGCCGAAGGGCTCGTCCATCAGAAGCACCTGCGGATCGATGGCCAGAGCGCGGGCAATGCCCACGCGTTGCTTCATGCCACCCGACAATTGGTACGGGCGGCGGTTGGCGGCATCCTTCAAGCCTACGAGATCGAGGTAGCGCATGGACGTGTCTTTCAACTCAGCTCCCCGCATTCCCTTCATCTCGAGGCCGAACATGATGTTTTGCAGCGCGGTCAGCCAAGGGAGGAGTTCAGCATGCTGGAAGACGAGACCGCGGTCGTAACCGCAGCCCTTCACCACATTGCCGCCGACCGTGACACGGCCGCGCGTCGCAGTCTCTAGCCCCATGAGAATGCGAAGTGCTGTCGTCTTGCCGCATCCGCTCGGGCCGATGAGCGTGACGATTTCAGAGTCCTTCACGTCGAAGCTGATCGACTTCAGGGCTTTCACAACCTGATATTTGTTGTCGATTTTCAACGAAAAGGATTTCGAGACATCCGTGAGGCTCACTTGCCCCGCGATGGACTGGCTCATGTTCAACTCCACTGACTGCGATCAGCTCTTCGGGGGACCGGCGATGGCGAGGGCCTTCTGGCGAACGCTGTCATCGATAAACGTGTCGAGACTGATGGGCTTGGTCAGCGTCTCCGTCTTGATGAAGAGCTTTTCCATCCAGTCGAGCTTGCTGCGTACGATCGGCATTTCCGGATCGATCGCCTTCAGTCTGGTGACTTCGTCGAAGACGTATGCCGCGCGCGGATCGTCTTCTTTCGCATTCGTCATCTCGCGTGTGAGCTTGACGACCTCGTCCTTGTGACCCATCGCATAACGCAGGGATTGGATGGATGCTGCCAGGAATTTCGCAGCATCATCGGGACGCGATGCAATCGTCTTGCTGCTCATATATGTGCAGAAGCGCAGATAGTCGGGTGTGACGTCATGCGCATGGACCAAAACTTTCAGGCCCATCTTTTCGGCGATGGGCGTGAACTCGCTGGATGCAGCACCAGCGCCGATGACACCGGCGGATACGGACCGGAAGCGATCGGTGTCACTGCCCATGGCCGCGAACTGCACGTCCTTGGCATCTACATTGAATTTTTCAAGCACAGCGCGCGCAAAGAGATCGGGCAGGGCGCCAGGCGACGAGATACCGAAGGTCTTGCCCTTCAGTTCCGTCGGGCTTTTGACCTCTGGCTTGGTGAAGATCGCGTAGGTGAGGCCCGGCCAGTAGCAGCCGACAACGCGAATATCCACACCACGCGAGACGGCCACCATCGGTGCGCCGGGGCTGCCTTCGTAGCTGTCGAGCTCTCCGGCGATGAGTGCCTTCAAGGCGATCGCATCGCCCTTGAATTGCATGGTCTCGAGCTTGATACCCTGCTTTTCGGCAAAGCCGTTCTTCTCGGCCATGAAGACGAAGCCTGCATCGCTCTTGGCTTCGACCATACCGTGTTTCCAGACCTTCTGCGCGAAAGCTGTTCCGGGCAGAAGTGCGACACTCGCCGCAGCGAGCGCGAAAAGGATCTTGCGTGTCATGGGCATTCCTTTTGCGGTGTAAGTGACTTCATCAAAAGTACATGCAATGGCGATGCCATTCAGTCTTCACTTTGCCGTGGAACAGGGTCGTTCATCGCTACGTCGGACCGGCGGCCGCGTATGAGTTCGTCCGAGAAATCGAAATACTCACTGCGTGTAGCCATCTCGGCCTGCCGAGCGAGGTTATCTGGCCAAACGCCGAGATCATAGCCGTGCCAAGGCGTTTCCGGCTTGAGCGTGGGCAGACCAAGTCGCTCCCAGATCGCCTTTGCATTCTCCATGAATTCACGCTTGGGCAAAGCAACCGGTGCGAATTCGCCTTTCAAAAGTGCATTGATGCAAACCGAGGCACTTTCGCCATTGTCGCGCGGTCCGCGCGGTCCATGTCCCGCATCCTTGCGGTCTAGAATCTTCAGATCATGCTGCGGCTGGCAACGATAGGACATGGCCCACAGCAGAGCATCGGCATTTTCTGGATCGATATCCTCGTCGATTGCAATCACCCATTTGCCTGCGAAGCGATGCAGCGTCGATGCTGCATAGAGTGCACGCCAAACTTCCGTTTCCAGAACGCCGCGTTCGAAGACGATTGCAATGACGGCATAAAGGCTCGTCAACGGTTCATGCATGGATACGCGCTTGACGCCGCGAATGCCGAGCGCATTGCGCAGATGGTTGAGATAGACGGGCTCCATCGCAGCCTTGCGGATGACGCTCGACTCGCTCGGTGTCACCTGGCTGATGAAGGAGGGAATGATCGGGTTCTTGCGCCGCGTGATCGCGGTGACGTTCATGAAGGCGTTGTATTCCTGCAAGTTCACGTAGCCATGCGACTCGCCGAAAGGTGCCTCGGGCTCCAGGAACTGCGTGTCGATGAAGCCTTCGATGACAATTTCCGCCTGTGCGGGAACCATGAGATCGACGGTCTTCGCGCGCACGACATCGATGGGGGCGCCAGCAAGTCCGCCTGCGACAGCCATTTCATCGACACCCTCGGCGAGCTTCTGCACGGAGGTGTAGGAGACTGCCGGCGGGCAGCCCAGCACGACGGCGCAGGGCATGGGTTCGCCGCGCTTCTTGTACTTCAGCCAATGCGCGTAAATTCCCGCGCGCAATTCAACGGACGGGTTCATGCCGAGGCGTCGTGGCGACTTCAGCTGTCCGCGATAATTGCCGATGTTCTGGATGCCCGTGTCGGGATCCTTGGTGATGAAATGTCCCGCTGAAAGATAGGGTGCATTGTCCCAGCCCGGCGTCGAGATCGGCACGGGAATGCCATCGAGCGCCGCGCCGTCGACATTCAACGCATCGCCTTCCGTCACGATCTGCTGGCAGATTGCGTCCGTCACGACGCGTGGCGGAATGGGATTGGCAATTGCGTTGATCCAGGTCTCGCCGATCTTGTCGAGCGGCTTGCCGAAGCCGACGCGGTAGACGTCGGGCGTGGCAGCAAGCCCCGCGACGAGGACGGAAATGTCGTAATGCCGCCCCTTGCTGTCGGTCGGATTGGTAAAAAGAAACGCCTTGCGATCCTTCTCCGGAATGCCGCCGCGATATTGCCAGCGGACCAACGGATGCATTTCCGTGTCCTTGTTGATCGGTTCGTCGATGACGATCAGCAGGCCTTTTCGGGCGAGTTCGAGGACGTGCTCATGCAGATCCGGATAAGCGCGTTGTGCCTCCTCGGCGTCCATGTAACGGCCGAGTGATGCGGGCAATTGTTGTGAATGGTCCTGCATGAAAAAAGCCCTTACGCGACGTTGTCATTGGCGGGCGCGATCATTTCGACGATCGCTGCCGAGATGGCGAAGAGTGCGGCATCCTGATGGATAAATCCGAGCGTCTGCACGCCCAGCGGCAGATGGCCGATGCGCAGCAGCGGCATGGAAAGCGCCGGGATACCGAGCAGCGATGCCGGCACTGCGAAGACGGGATTGCCCGTCGACTCAATGCCGACGGGTGCGACATCGGGGGCGGACAAGGTGATGCAAGCTTCGGCATCCGTTGAGATCGCCTCATAGATCGCGCGAATTTCCGTGCGTCGGGCGAGGGCCTGCCGGTAGGTCTCGATGCTCATCGCCTCGGCTTCGTGCAGCCTGTCGATCATGCCTTGGCTCAGCTTCGAGGCATCGCGGTCGACGTAGGTGTTGAGCGGCCAACGCGACTCCCAGGCGTTGATCTTGCGTGTCAACGGCAGCACTTCCGACAGCACCGCTTCGAGGGCCTCAATCTTTGCATTGTCCTTGCGAGACACGATTTCTACGCCGCGTGCGCGGAGTTCATCGAGCACGCTGAGGAGGGCATCGTGCGCGGCAGGAGCTGCGGCATCCCAGCCGGGCGTTTCGAGAAATGCCAGGCGCGCGGGCATCTTTGCGTCCGGCAGAATGGCGGGGCCGACAAGTCCAGCGCAGCCGGGATCGCCGCCAGCGCGAATGACGATCTCTCGCGCGATCTGCCACGTGTCTTCCAGCGTCGCTGCGAGAACTCCCTGGCAGCTCTGGCTCATGTAGTCGTGGCTGCCGCCACGGTTGATGCCGCCGAGCGAGGGCTTGTAACCAAAGCAGCCGCAATAGCTCGCCGGACGGATGATGGAGCCGACAACCTGGGTGCCAAGTCCGCCTGCAATCATGCCGGATCCGACGCCCGCGGCCGAGCCGCTGCTCGAGCCGCCGGGCGTGCGCGTGAGATCGTGCGGGTTGCGCGTCGGGCCTGGACGCGTAGCGGCAAATTCTGTCGTCACCGTCTTGCCGAGGATGATCGCGCCGGCCTCGCGCAGCGCGTGGACGGAGGCACTGTCGAAGCCGGGGCTCCAGCCATCGAAGAGGCCCGAGCCCATGCCCGTCGGCATATCAGCCGTTTCGATAACATCTTTGATGCCAATCGGCATGCCGTCGATCGGCGACAACGGCGTTCCTTCATGCCATCGCTGGGTCGAAGCGTCAGCGGCATCGCGCGCCGTTTCGAGCTGCATCGCTGTGAAGGCTTTCACCTCCGGCTCGCGCGCTTCGATCTCGGCAATGCAGCGGTCGAGGAAGTCCCGCGGTGTATCGGT
>JAQGKN010000374.1 GCA_028290085.1 Hyphomicrobiales bacterium | reverse complement strand
CATCCGCGCCGATGTTGCGGGAGCGATGTTGCCGACGACGGAGAAGCTTCCATGTCCGCCGTTGGCCATAAAAGCCACGGTCAGCCAGTCCTGACCACAGGTGAAGGATGTCGCGGCCGCCAGAATGCCGACGGAGCAAGATGCGGGAGACGTCGTCGCTGCTTTCTTTGATGACCCGCGGCGCGCTGACCACGTTCTCCATCGCCAATGACGTGGCTAAGTACTTTGCCATCATCCCGGCGATGTTCATCGCCTTTTATCCGCAGTTGCAAGTGCTCAACGTCATGCACCTCGGCACGCCTCAAAGCGCAATTCTGTCGGCGATCATCTTTAATGCCTTGATCATCATCGCCTTGATCCCGCTCGCGCTGCGTGGCGTCAAATATCGTCCGGTTGGCGCGGGGAAGCTGTTGCAGAGAAACCTGCTCATCTACGGCGTGGGCGGCCTCATCGTCCCGTTCGTCGGCATCAAATTGATCGACATTGCAGTAAACGCCATCGGGCTGGCATAAGGAGATCGTCATGTGGAAGCAGATTCGTCCGGCAATTTTATCGCTTATCATCCTCACCGTCGTCACGGGACTGCTCTACCCGCTCGCGATGACCGGAATTGCTAACGCGGTCTTCCCTCGGCAGGCTAAAGGAAGCTTGATCGAGGTGGACGGCAAGGTGGTTGGGTCCGAGCTGATCGGGCAACAATTCGCGTCCGAAAAATACTTCAGGGGCAGACTCTCGGCCACCACGGCCGCGGACCCGGAGGACGCCTCGAAGACCGTGCCAGCGCCCTACAACGCGTCAAACTCTGCGGGCTCGAACCTCGGCCCGACGAACAAAGCCCTGATTGACCGCGTCAAGGATGACGTCGCGGCCGCGCAGGCTGAGAACGGCAGTACCCCGGTTCCCATCGACATGGTGACGAGCAGCGCCAGCGGCCTCGACCCACATATCTCCCCGGAGAATGCCTTGTTCCAGATACCGCGGATCTCGAAGGCGCGGGGCCTTTCGGAGGGCAAGCTTCGCGAACTGGTCGAACGGGCCACGGAGTCACGTACTTTGGGCATCTGGGGTGAGCCGCGGGTCAACGTCCTCCTGCTGAACATTGCGCTCGACCGCCTGCAATGACGTCCGGTGATTGAGGTCCGAAGCATGCTGGAACCGCGCACAGATCGCGATGCGCGACCGTCTCCGGAGGCGCTGCTGAGGCTTGCCGAGGCGGAGAGCCGCGGCAAGCTCCGTATCTTCCTCGGTGCGGCTCCCGGCGTGGGCAAGACTTACGAGATGCTGATCGCCGCTCAGGCGAGACGCAAGGCGGGGACGGATGTCGTCGTCGGCGTCGTCGAGACGCATGGACGGGTGGAGACGCAAGCGCTTCTGGCTGGGCTGGAGCAAGTGCCGAAGCTAAAAGTGCCCTACCGAGGGCAGGCGATCGAGGAAATGGACCTCGACGGGATCATCGCCCGCCAGCCCGCCCTCGTTCTGGTTGACGAACTCGCCCATACCAACGCGCCTGGCAGTCGCCACCCGAAGCGCTACCAAGACGTCGAAGAGCTGCTCGACCGAGGCATTGATGTCTACACGACGGTGAACATCCAGCACCTGGAAAGTCTCAACGACGTTGTCGCTCGCATCACCTCCGTGCAGGTCCGGGAAACCGTTCCGGACTCCATCCTGGACGAGGCGGATGAGATCGAAGTCGTCGATCTGACACCCAACGACCTGATCCAACGGCTCAAGGAGGGAAAGGTTTACGTCTCGCAGACTGCGGAACGCGCCCTGACGAACTTCTTCTCGCCCGGAAACCTCACGGCCTTGCGGGAACTAGCCTTCCGCCGCGCGGCCCAGCGTGTGGACGAGCAGTTGGTCACGCATATGCGGGCAAACGCCATTCCAGGTCCTTGGGCCGCCGGAGAGCGTGTTCTCGTGTGCATCGACGAAGGCGAGGACGGACCAGTGCTGGTGCGTTACGCGCGCAGAATGGCAACCCGGATGCAGGCTCCCTGGTCGGCCATTCATGTCGAGACGGGCCGCCGCCGACAGCTTTCCGAGGCGGGCAGGGACCGCGTCGCGCATACGATGCGCTTCGCAGAACGGCTCGGCGCTGAAGCCGTCTATTCACCCGGCTTTGATGCCGCCTCCGAGATCCTCGACTATGCCGCTGGCCATAACATCATGCATATCGTCGTTGGTAAGCCGTCGCGTTCCAGGCTGATGGATTTCCTGTTCCCGTCGGCCGCAAGCGTGCTGATGAGGACGGCTCTGGACTTGAGTATCCACGTTGTGCCGCTCAGGTCTCGACCCGTGGCAGCAGCAGGCAGACGCAAGAGGGTGCGTATCGACACCAGCGCGCAGGCTCGATCTTACGCGCTCAGCGCCGCTTTTTCGGCGGTCTCCCTCGGGATAGCCCAACTCCTTCAGCGATTTCTGGACGTCCGCAGCGTCGCGCTCGTGTTTCTGGTGGCAGTTCTCTTCAGCGCGGTGCGCTTCGGCCTCGTACCGGCCCTCTTTTCTGCCCTTCTGGGAGCGCTCGCGTTCAACTTCTTCTTTCTCGCGCCGCTCTACACATTCACGATTGGCGACCCTGAGAGCATTGTCGTTTTTGTCGTGTACATCGTGGTCGCGGTCATAGCCAGCAACCTGACCTCGAACGTACGTAGCCAAGCGCTGACGGCACGGCAGCGCGCGCGAACCGCCGAAGACCTCTTCTTGTTCAGCAGGAAGCTCGCGGGCGCAGGTTCCCTCGACGACGTTCTCTGGGCCACTGCATTCCAGATTGCCTCAATGCTCAAGGTTCATGTCGTCATCCTCCTGTCGGCGGCCGGCGAGCTGACCGTGCGCGCCGGCTATCCGCCCGAGGATATGCTCGACTCCGCGGACATGGGCGCCGCCAAATGGGCGTGGAAGAACGAGCAGGAGGCTGGGCGAGGCGCCGACACGCTCCCAGGCGCGAGAAGGCTGTTCATCCCGCTGAGAACGAGCCGCGGCGTGGTGGGAGTCGTCGGCGTGGACAACGACAGCGAGTCGGACGGTCGCACGATGAGCCCCGAGGACCGTCGACTTTTGAACTCTCTCCTGGACCAGGCGGCGATCGCGATCGAGCGGGTCAATCTCGTCGAGGACTCGGACCGTGCGAAGCTAGCGGCCGAATCTGATCGTCTGCGCGGGGCGCTTCTCACGTCGATTTCCCACGACTTGAAGACCCCGCTCGCAGCGGTCATGGGAGCTGCCGGCACGCTGCGCGAGTTCAACGGCGCGCTGTCAGAAGAGGATAGGCGTGACCTGCTTCAGGCGATCTACGACGAGTCGGAGCGCCTCCACAGGTTCATCGACAATCTGCTTAACATGACCAAACTCGAGTCGGGAGCCATTGAGCTGAACGCTGTTCCATACGACCTGAGGGAGTCTATCGGGACCGCTCTGCGCCGGTGTTCGAAAATGCTGACGGGATTCGACGTCGCTGTGGAAATGGCGCCAGACCTGCCGCTTGTTGCGTTGGATCCGGTCCTTTTCGAACAGGTTCTGGTCAACTTGTTCGAGAACGCATCGAAGTATGCCAAGCCTGGTTCCGAGCTTCGCGTGCAGGCATGGCGTGACGCGGGCGAGGTCGTTGTCCAGGTGCTCGACGAGGGCCCCGGCATTCCACCCGACGACGTCGAGCGGATCTTTGAGAAGTTCTATCGCGCGGAAAAGGGTGACCGCGTCCGGGCCGGTACGGGCCTGGGGCTGCCAATCTGTCGAGGCTTCGTCGAAGCACTCGGCGGCACAATCAAAGCCGAGAACCGAACTGACAGGACGGGTGCGGTCTTTTCCGTGCGGCTCCCTGCGATCCAGGATTTTGAAAGGCCGCCGCTGATATGAGCAACAATTCTATCAAGGTCCTGGCAATCGACGATGAGCCCGCGATACGGAAGCTCTTGTCCGCCGGGTTGGCAACACAGGACTTCAAGGTCGTGTGCGCCGCCACGGCGCGAGAGGGACGGCTGGGCCTTGAAGCGGATAGGCCCGATATCATCATCCTCGATATCGGGCTTCCCGACGGCTCCGGCCTCGAACTGCTGAAGGAATGGCGTGATGCCGGGAATACGACACCTGTAGTCATCCTCTCCAGCCGCGCCGATGAAGCCGGCATCGTCATCGCCCTGGATCTCGGCGCGGACGATTACGTGGTCAAGCCCTTCGGTATGAACGAGCTGATCGCCCGCATTCGCGCGGCATTGCGGCATCGTCTCCATGAGCAGGGCGAGCAGCCAATCTTCCGCCTGGACGACCTCAGCGTCGATCTGGTGAGGCGGGTGGTGAAGGTGCGGGACGAGGAGATCAAGCTCTCGCCGAAGGAATATGAAATCCTGCGCCTGCTCGTGCAGCATTCAGGCAAGGTCCTGACCCATCGCTTCATTCTTCATCACGTCTGGGACGCCGACGCCGATGTGCAATATCTGCGTGTGTACATTCGCCAGCTGCGTCAGAAGTTGGGAGATGCCCTGGATCGGCCGAAGTACATCTTGACGGAAACGGGTGTCGGCTATCGGCTCAGGCAGCCTGACAACGCTTCGCCAGATTCGAGAAATTGACCATGAAGGTCAGCGAACTTCTGAGCCACGACTGCGTGCTGGTCGACCAGGTCGCGCGCGACAAGGACCACCTCTTGGAAACCCTCGCGAGTTCCGCCGCAGGCCGGCAGATGCTCGATTCCAGGACTGTGAGGGACGCGCTCTTAGCTCGCGAGCGGCTCGGGTCCACCGGATTGGGATGCGGAATTGCCATTCCGCATGCGCGGATCAACGGGGTCACTCGGCCGATTGCGATTGCTGTTCGGCTGAAAAGACCCATCGCCTTTGACGCGGTGGACGAGAAACCCGTGGACTTCGTCGTTCTGTTGCTCATGCCGGCATCGACGAATGCGGCCAATCTCGACGCCTTGGCGTGCGTCACGAGACGACTGCGAGACAAGGATTTGATGGCTCAGGTTCGTAAAGCATCCAATGCATCGACCGTCTTCCAGCTCCTTGCGTCGGATGCGAGCGATTGAGCAACGATCAAAACTGCGGAAAAATCATCACAGTCGATTGAATGGACCGGCGAGACAGCGAGTGGTCTGGTCACGGTGTATTTCAGCGCCCCGAATGAAAGCGGCATTCTCGACCATCGTGTCGTGCGTGACGGCAGTGAGCCAGTGTTTGTCCCAATGCGGGTTTTCCCCAATGGAAGCGGGGCCGAGATCATCGTCACGCTGTTTCAATGGCCGGGCTTGTCCGATGCCTATTTTGAACGGGACGCCGAGACGACCAGCAAAGACCTAAACACCCTGAAGAGGCTGTTAGAGAGCGATCAGGGTATATGACCTGAAGATCGTAAATTCTGCGCTTTAGGCGCTCTTGGCACCCACCCCTGCGGGTTCGCCAAACGCTTCGTTCTGACTGCATGTGCCGTTGCGGCGGTCCATAACCTGACGGCAGGCACCTTGGCTATCTCCGCCTCGCAGCGCCAGCAAGTTATCGCCTTGCTGACCTGATTTTGAGGGTCTTCGGCACTGTCAACAAAGGCATGTGTTTCAGAGCCGCAACCGCACCGATGAACTGAAGTCGATGAATAAACACGCATGGTAACCTCGACAGGTCCGTTTGCCGCTTGTCTCATTCAGCCGTGGCCATTGCGACACCCCGATGACATCCCCTTTCCTTGGGGCAGGTTCGATGGCTGACGAGACTGATTCCCAAGGAAAATAGCGGTCTGTTTGTGCGGCCACGTACCGTATGCCATGGGCACTTGACCATATTGCAATCGAGTCAGA
>JAQGKN010000662.1 GCA_028290085.1 Hyphomicrobiales bacterium | reverse complement strand
GGGCGAATGAGGATGGCAAACGCCGGCTTGAAAAGAGCGGGAACAAAAAGCCCCATGCCCTTCAGAAATTTCCGTCGAAGAATGACCGGCCGATGAAATCCGGGCCTTTTTCAGCAGCCTGCTAGAGAGGTAAAGCTCTGCCACGTCTTTCGGGATCCCGAGCTCGCCTCGCGCGAGGTATGCTGCGTCCAGAAGCGGCTGTGCGAGAGACTGGTCGCCGGCCGCATGGCAGTCCCGTTTCTTCAGCGAGCCGAACTTGGGTATGTGCCCGTCCTTCCTGCCAAAATCAAGCGATTGTCGATAAACGAAATGGCAGCGTTCGTTCAAGACGATGCTGAACAAAGTGACGCACAAAACGTGAAGCGGCGGTATTGGGACCCAAGCCGACCAGTGATCCACCTTGCCGCTGCGGCAGCCGTCGTTGGACAGGAACAGACCAGGGCCGGCACAGCTCTTGATTTCATGCAATTGCTCCTTCGGCGCGACCTGATCGAGGACATCGTTCGGCGCGCGGAGCTGTTTGAGGCCCTCATAAGTGGGGACCCAACGTTCCCGGTCAAAGCCGATTCCCTCATCCAGTTGCGCCTCGTCTGAGCGGGGTCATTTTTCTAGGCGATTGCTGACCTCGATTCCGGGGCACCAACGTCCCCAGTCTCCCTTCGTCCGCGCGAATCTCGATCGTCGATTTTCGATGGCGGCGTCGAGGAGGCCGCATGCCCACGCCCATCATCCGTCCAGTCTCTCGTGAGCATCAACATGGCTCCCTGACCGTCGCTCACCTTCCCATCGAGACCGTCAAGCCCGATCCACAAAACGCCCGAATCCATTCCAGGAAACAGGTGCGCCAGATCGCAAAAAGCATCGAGAGCTTCGGGTTCAACGTCCCGCTCCTGATCGACGCGCACAACACCGTCATTGCCGGCCACGGCCGCCTGCTGGCCTGCCAGCACCTGGGATGGACGCAGGTTCCAGTGATCCGCCTCGAGCATTTGAGCGACGCCCAGCGCCGCGCCTTCATGATCGCGGACAACAGACTGACCGAGATTGCGGCCTGGGATGACGGGTTGCTCGGGCAAACGCTCAAGGACCTCGCCACCCTCGAACTTGATTTCGACCTGGAGGTGACCGGCTTTGAGATGGCCGAAATCGATCTGCGGATCGAGTCGCTCGCCCAACCCGATCTGGCGCCTTCCGAGCCGGAGATTACGGCGGTCGACGGTCCCGCGGTAAGCCGCATGGGCGACCTCTGGCTCCTCGGGCGCCATAGGGTCCTTTGCGGCAGCGCCCTCGACGCCGCCGCGTTCAGCGCGCTGTTTGGCTCGGAAAAATGCGCCGTTGTCTTTACGGACCCGCCCTACAACGTGCCGATTGTGGGTCACGTTTCCGGGCTGGGGAAAGTCCAGCATCGCGAATTTCCGATGGCGGTCGGCGAGATGGACCCGATCGCTTTCACCGGGTTCCTCAATACTTTCCTCGATCTGGCGGTTCGGTTCAGCCATGCGGGCGGCCTCGTCTATGTCTGCATGGACTGGCGTCATCTGCCCGAACTGCTGGCGGCCTCGTCCGCCGTCAAACTGGAAACCCTCAACCTCTGCGTCTGGACCAAACCGGCCGCTGGCATGGGCAGTTTCTACCGTTCGCAGCATGAACTGGTCTACGTGTTCCGGAACGGAGCAGAGCGCCATCGGAACAATGTTCAACTCGGACGCCATGGGCGCAACCGGACGAATGTCTGGCCCTATGCCGCAGGACCAGGATTTGGTCGCGCCGGAGAAGAGGGTCATCTCGCCGCGCTCCATCCAACGGTAAAGCCGATCGCGATGGTCGCCGACGCGATCCTCGACTGTTCCAGACGTGGCGACATCGTCCTCGATCCGTTCCTTGGCAGCGGCACCACTCTGATGGCGGCCGAGCGTGTGGGCCGACGTTGCTACGGGCTGGAGCTCGACCCTCTCTACACCGATGTGATTGTGCGGCGCTGGCAGGCCTACACGGGCGACACCGCCCGCCATGCGACGAGCGCCAGGACGTTCGACGAGACTGCCCGGATGCAGGAGGCGGCGCGATGACCGACGAGCCCACCGAAGCCGGAGCTGCGGACGAATATCAAGTCGGCTATTGCCGCCCGCCCCACAAGACGCGGTTCCGTCCCGGGGAATCGGGCAACCCGCGCGGTCGCCCCAAGGGCGCCCGCAATCTCGCTGCCGTCGTCGCGGCGACGCTCTCCGAGCGCGTCGCGGTGACCGAAAATGGCCGCCGCAAACGGATCACCAAACTGGAGGCCGCGGTCAAACAGCTCGTCAATCACGCCGCCTCCGGCGAGGTGCGCTCGATGCAGATGCTGCTGGCACTCGTTCAGGCGGCCGAAGCGCAGGCCCCGCAACACGATGCCGAGACGGCGACCCGCGACGATGGCCTGCTGATGGACGAAGTCCTCCGCCGCATGAAGGGGGACACCCGATGACCGGGTTGAGCCCCAGTGACCTGCGCCTGATCATGCGCGCCGATTTTTACTCGTTCATGGTCAGGTGCTTCACCGAATTATACGGCGGCGTCACGTTTCTGCCGAGCTGGCACATCGAGGTTCTCGCCGCCAGGCTTCAGGCCGTGCGCGAAGGCAAGGTCAAACGCCTCATCATCAACATTCCGCCCCGCCACCTGAAATCGCTGGCAGCCTCGATCGCCCTGCCGGCCTGGTTTCTGGGGCATGATCCCGGCGCCGCGATCATTTGCGCGACCTATGGTCAGGATTTGTCGGACAAGTTCGCCCGTGACTGTCGCTCGCTCATGCAATCGCGATGGTACGAGGCGACCTTGAGGCTACGACCGTGATGTCATTGGCCGACATGTCGGACGTCTGGCCATCGAATCCCGTGCCATCGTCCAAGAGGCCACGGCCACCCAGCCGCGTGGCGACCCGCACCTGATATGTTTCGGATGGGGCTAATTGTTCATGGGCAGAAACAGGCGACCGGAGGGTAGCTGAACGCAAAGGTGTCATGGCCTGCCGCAATGCTGCAACAGAGTCCTGACCCAACATGCGGGCGCGGCTTAAAACAAAGCATAATTCATTCGGCTAAAATCCACTTTGCGCGCGAATCTGAGGCGACGAAGACACACGCCACCATGCCGTGGTTGCAGGAAGCGCGCGACCGGCGCGTGAGGCGAGCGTACCGCGTCCGCACGGCGGCATTGCTGCTTGACACGAGCCTGCGCAAGTTGAACCCTTGCCCTAAATCGGGTGCGCCAAGACGCTTGGTTCAGGGGAGGATTGCCCGTGATGCCTGTCACAACGCGAGTCATCACGCATTCCGTGCGCGAGTATTCTGCGCTGCGGGAGTGCAGGCGCTTCCGGCGAGGCTTCATGGGGGAGAGACGGATGAAATTCACATCATTGATGGGTGGCATCGCGCTCGGTGCGCTTCTAGCTTCGTTGTCGTTCTCCAGCGCGTCGGCGGCGACGCCGCTGTCCGGAAAAGTCTCGTCGCCCGACGAGAGCAGCATGGAGGGCGTGCTCGTCACAGCGCGCCTCGCCGGCTCGACCATCGCCCATACGGTGGTCACGGATGCCGCCGGTGAATACCGCTTTCCCGACGGGCTCCTGAAGCCCGGCAAATATAGCCTGAAGGTGCGCGCGATAGGCTACGAGCTCGACGGCGCGGCGGCGGCAGAAGTCCCGGACGAGGGCACGGCGACGCGCGACATCAAATTGCGCAAGACGAAGAACATCGCGGGTCAGCTCACCAATGCCGAATGGCTCGCGAGCATGCCGGGCGCGACGGGGCAAAAGAAGCAGCTCTATGGCTGCACCAATTGCCACACGCTGCAGCGCATCACGCAATCGACCTACAGCGCCGAGGAGTTTCTCGACGTGATGGCGCGCATGGCGCAATATTCGAACAATTCCTTTCCGCTGCATCCGCAGATCCGCGTGGCCGAGACCAATGCGGGCGCGCGCTTCGGCGCCGAGACGCAGAAGTTCGCGGAATATCTTTCGACTATCAATCTGAGCCAGTCGTCCGCCTGGGACTACCAGTTGAAGACGCTGCCGCGCGTCAAGGGTGCGGGCACGCGCGTGCTGATTACCGAATATGATCTGCCGAAGCAGACGACCATGGCGCATGACGTGGTCGTCGATCGCGACGGCACGGTATTCTTCTCCGATTTCGGCGCGCCTCAGATTGGCGAGCTCGATCCGAAAACCGGCAAGGTGAGCGAACATCCCTATCCGGTTCTGCGGACCGGTTACCCGGTCGGTGCGCTCGATCTCGAGCAGGACGAGAGCGGTAATCTGTGGGGCGCCATGATGTACCAAGGGGGCATCCTGCGCTTCGATCGCAAGACCGGCGAGATGAAGACCTTCCCGGTTCCTCAGGAGCTTTTGAACGAGGCGACGCAGCAGGCGCTGATCGCGCCGCAGCACCGCGAGGTTGACGGCAAGGTCTGGGTCACCAACGTCGGCATGAACAAGATTCACCGGGTCGACACCACTACAGGCGAGTACGAGACCATCGATCCCTTCAAGGGCCTGCCGCCGGGCGGGCGCCACTCGGCGTATGGCATGAATGCCGACCACCAGAACAATCTCTGGTTCAATGATTTCTCGGGCGAGGCCATCGTCAAGATCGATGCCAGGACGCTCGAAGTGACCTTCTTCAAGACCAACACCGCACGCTCGCGGCCGCGGCGCGGCCACATGGATGCGCAGGACCGCCTCGCCTTCGGGGAGTTCTACGGCGACCGTGCGGGTGTGCTCGACACGAAGACCGGCCAGATCACGGAATATACCGTGCCGACGCAGCACACTGCGCCCTATGACGCCGTGCTAGACAAATACGGCACGCTCTGGACCGCAGGCATGGAGGCCGACCGCATCGTGCGCATCGATACGGCTGACGGCAAGGCTGTGGAATATCCGCTGCCGCGCCAGACCAACATCCGCCGCATCTTTGTCGATGACAGCACGAAGCCGTCGACCGTCTGGGTCGGCAATAATGAAGGCGCGTCGATCATCAAACTCCAGCCGGCCGACTGAAGAGGGCCGTCCGTGCGCGGTACCTAGCGCGCACGCCCGCGCAAAGGGGCTGAAGCGCGCGCACGCGACGAGGGACTAGCGACCAGCGAGGACGTGAGACCCGGGCGTTGTCCGAAAGGCGATATTGATTCGGTTCGCGCCGTTGATCGCGACGATCGCCAAAGTCAAATTGACGAGTTCCGGACCGCTGAATTCTTTTCGCGCCGCCTCGTAAACTTCGTCGGGAACGTGGCTTGTCGGAATTAAGGTAATCGCCTCCGTCCACGCCAAAGCGGCCTGCTCGCGCGGGGTGTATTGCGGGCTTTCTCGCCAGGCGTTGAGCAAATAGATGCGTTGTTCGGTTTCACCGGAGGCGCGCAGCTCCTTCGCGTGCATGTCGATGCAATGGGCGCACCCATTGATCTGCGATGCCCGCAACTTGACGAGTTCGAGCAGGTTCTGGTCCAGCCCGCATCTGTGGATGAACCCGTGCAGGGTGCCAAGCGCCCTCATGCCTTCCGGCGACTCTTCCTTTGCGTTCAAACGAGCTTGCAAAGCTACCCCTCCTTCAATCGTTCGGCCTCGATGTCAAGGCCTGTGCCTGAGCACGGTTGAAGTCGGACCGCAGGCTATCGAAGTCCGCGGATTCCCGCAGGCGCGCCGCCGTCGACCGCGCGGCCCCGTATGCATGCAGGGCGAGCCCGGCCGCTATGGAGACCCGCCTGGCCCCGGCGCTACTGAAAGCTTCGAAGCTGGGGCCGCCTGGTCTGCCAACCACGTTGAGCGGGACTGGCGTGGCGGACGCCATTCGTTTCAGGATTGCGAGGTCTGAAAGGCCAAAAAGAAAGACGCCGGACGCGCCAGCCTCGACGTAGGCGGCGACGCGGCGGCCCGCCTCCTCCTCGGACTGCTCGGAAACCCCGAAGAGATTGAAGATATCGGTTCGCGCGTTCACAAAAACCTGGACCCCTGTCCTCTCGACGGCTGCGCGCGCGGCAGCGATCCGGGCGCACGCGTCCTCCAATTCTCTCACCCCGTCGCCTTGGCGATCTTCGATATTGAAGCCGACCGCCCCGGCCCCGACCACCTCCACAACCCGGTCGTGCAATTCGTGCGCGCTCTCGGCATAGCCGCCCTCGATGTCTGCGGAAAGCGGCGCGGGCAAGACGTTAGCGATCCGCTCGACGGCTTTGACCACCTCCGGCCAGGGGGCCTGCTCGCCGTCCGCAAAGCCGAGAGCCCAGCTCATGCCGCCACTGGTCGTGGCCACGGCCGGGAAGCCTTCCTTGGCCAGAATGAGCGCGCTAATCGGGTCCCACGCGTTGGGCAGCAGGAAGGCTGGCCCTTGATGCAAATCGTGAAACGCTCGCGCCCGACGAACCTGATCCTCGTATCGCATCGGTTTTCCTCCGGAAACGAGCATGGCGGCAATCGCGTCGGGAGCCAAGCCACATTTCCTCGCGACCAGATTGTTCCTTCCCCTTCCCTTCCCTTCCCTTCCCTTCGCATCATTCTTCGTTCAGACCGGCCGACATCCAAGGCGGCACGCCCGCGCGCAGAGGCAACCGAACCAGCCTACGCACGCGCCAATGTTGCGCGCCTCGTAAGGTCGTGCACAATCGGGACGGTTCGAGACGGAGGGAGGCAGAAATGGCGCATGTGCTTGCCGTGGCGGCCGCCCTGACCCATTAGCTCTCGAAGCGCATCGTTCCTGAGATACGTCTCGTCGTGGGCCTGGGCATCGAGGGCGACGCCCACCGCGGCAAGACGACTCAGCACCAAACCCAAGTCCGCTCGGACAAGCGTCAGATCCGAGACCGCACGCCGAAGGCGCGTATTCTCCGCCTCCAGCTCCTTCAGCCGCTTCACTTGATCGCCCTTCAGGCCGCCGTACTCAGAGCGCCAGCGATAATACGTCACTTCCGTAACACCTATCGACCGGATGGCCTCTCCCACCGGCCGGCCTTGCGCTGTCAGAACGTCAACTTGCCGAAGCTTTGTGACGATCTCTTCCGCCTTGTGTCTCTTCCTGGGCATCTCGCACTCCTCCATCAGGCCTAAAAGCCATACTTCAGGGAGGATCACTTTTCAGGGGGCAGACCACCTTTTCAACGCATTAGATGCAAACCGTCCGTATTTCGCCGTATGAGTATTCAGGGGTTTAGCAGGTAGATTTCAAACCAAAATCCTTGTCAGGATAGGCCTGACGATCCTTCCAGTGGACAAGTAAGCGTTCCCCCGGTGTTCACGGCAGCCGAGCCTGTATGCTTCGGACATGACCATCAGCAGCGACAAGCTTGCGGACCTTCGCGTGAAGCACCTGGAGATGACCCAGGGCGTGATCGCGCGCCTGGCGACTCAGAGCAACACGATGAAGGGGCTCGCCGTCACCCTGACGACGGCCATCTGCGGCCTGGCGGCGTCCCAGCATCAGCCGGAGATCGCGCGGCTGGCCCTGCTCCCCATCGTCGCCTTTGCCATCAAGGAAATCGCGTAAGCTAACCGATCCCGAGGCGATCAAGAATCTCATCCGCGATGGGGTCAGCTACACGTCGGCTGTCTGCGTGCTGGTCGGCACGAACACCTGGGGGCGCCGCTGGTGCCGCTACGAGATTGCGCGGGCAGTCATCGATTGCCGCGGCCTGCTCGCCGTGCACGTCAACGGCCTCAATCACCACCAGCCGCCCTACACGGGCCGCACGCGCTCGGGATCAATCCGCTGGAGTGCATGGGCGTCGGCGCGATGGAAGGCGGCGGCTATCGGCTCTATGAGTGCAACTGGGTCCCGGGAAATCCGCTGGCGATCGGCATGCCGGGGTTCTGGCAGTGGAGCCCCTACGGCGACTACACCAGGTCAGTGCCGCTGCCGAAGTGGCT
>JAQGKN010000350.1 GCA_028290085.1 Hyphomicrobiales bacterium | reverse complement strand
TTACCTCGGTAATCGCGATCCGCAGATGATCGTCTGCCTGCATGAAGAACATGCCGTCGCCATCGCCCAGGGCTATGGCAAGGTGACAGAACGGCCGATGGCCGTGGCGCTGCATTCCAACGTCGGCCTGATGCACGCCACCATGGCCGTGTTCAATGCCTGGTGCGGCCGCGTGCCGATCTTCATTTTGGGTGCGACGGGCCCGGGTGACGCCGAAGAACGCCGCCCGTGGATCGACTGGATTCACACCTCAAAAGATCAGGGCGCGCTCATCCGCAATTACACGAAATGGGATGACGAACCGCGCTCCGTCGGCGCCACGCTGGAGGCCATGATGCGCGCCTGCCAGATTTCGGCGAGCGAACCGCGCGGGCCGACTTACGTCTGCCTCGATGTTGCCTTGCAGGAATCGAAACTCGAAGCGCCCGTCGTTTTCCCCGATGTCGCGCGCTACAAGCCCGGCCTTCCCGCAGCGCCCAGCGCGGACGCTGTCGAACAGGCAGCGCGATTGCTGGTCGGCGCGCAGAAACCCGTTATTCTCATGGGCCGCGTGTCACGCAGCGAAGCCGATTGGCAGGCGCGTGTTGAACTCGCTGAAGCCATCGGCGCGCTCGTGCTCACCGACATGAAGACCGGCGCTTCTTTCCCGACACAGCATCCGCTCCACGCCTTCGAGCCCCGTTTCCGTCCCTCGCCCGGCACGACCGCCGCGATGAAGGAAGCCGATGTCGTCCTGTCACTGGACTGGATGGACCTCAAGGGCCAGTTCGCGCAGACGCTCGGCAAGAACACGCCCGTGGACGCGAAGGTCATCCACTGCTCGCTCGACGATTATCTGCACAACGGCTGGAGCATGGATTATTTCGGTCTGCCGGCGGTCGACCTGAAGATCATGGCCTCGCCGAACGAGCTCATCCGTCCGCTGCTCGCCGCCGTGCGCCGTCTGCGCGGCACGAGCGAGAAGGCGACGCCGAAATTCCCGGTGCGCAACGCGCCCCCACTCCCCAAGCCGCGCACGGAAGGCATGATGGGCCTGCGCGATCTGGCACTGGTGGTGCGTGACTTCACCAGCACGCGCACGGTGACCATGGCCGGCTTCTCGCTCGGCTGGCCCTCCGAGACGGTCGATTTCAAGCACCCGCTCGATTATGTCGGTTTCGATGGCGGCGGCGGTGTCGGTTCGGGGCCTGCCAATGCCATTGGCACGGCGCTGGCGCTGAAGGGCTCCGACCGCCTGGCCATGACAGTCGTCGGCGACGGTGACTTCGCCATGGGCGGCAACGCGATGTGGACGGCGGCCCATCTGCAGATCCCGCTCCTGATGGTGATCGCTAACAATCGCGTTTACTACAACGATGTCGCGCATCAGGAGCGCATGGCGGTCGTGCGCGGACGTCCGGTCGAAAACAAGTTCGTCGGACAGCAGATGAACGATCCCCCCGTCGATCTCGTCGGCCTTGCGCGCGCGCAGGGCGTCGAGGGCGAGGGCCCGCTCGAAACGTCAGGCGAACTCGCAGCGGCTTTGCTGCGTGGCGAGGCTGTCGTGCGGGCAGGGCGTCCTTATGTCATCGATGCGCGTGTCGATGTGGGCGCACCCGGCGACAACAATCGCGGTCACACGGCAGGCCGTCGCGACTGAGATTTACGGCAGCGGCCCGATCTCCGAGATGGGCCGGCCGGCGGTCGACGTGCTGGCGCGCTGTAATGTGTCGGTGAGTTGCGACTGAGCCGTATCGGGATCCCCTTGCGCCAGAGCTGAAAGTGCAAGGCGGATCCCGGCTTCGAGAATGTCGCGCTGCTCCTGCATTGTTTGTTTCCAGTCCGCGCCGGCAGGCGTCGATGCTCCCAAAATCTCATCCGAGATCTCGCCAACAATACTCTTCTCGCTCATGCCCAGCTCCCGTTTGGACCGCCTGCGTGGCGTCTCCCGGTGCACAACGCGGCGCGGGTCGAGAAGGCTCCCCATTCGACACCTCGTGCAATACGTGTGAACCTCTGGCGGTGACGACACGGGAGATGGCTCGATGAGCGATTTCGTCCAGGCCCCGCCGCGACTGCGCAATGGCTTCACCCACAACCGCTGGCTCCACGCCTGGCTGCGCCACAAACTGCCCCCCGCAATTTTTTCAGCCGCTCGAGACGATCTCGCGAGCTTCGGTGAAGCCTGCGCCAGGGGCTATAACGACCTTGCCAGACAGGCTGAAGCACAGCCGCCGTTGCTCGTCTCGCACGATCCATGGGGCCGTCGCGTCGATGACATTCGGCTTTCGTCCGCATGGAAAGCCTTGCACGATGTCAGCGCGCGCGAGGGCCTCATCGCCATCGCGTACGAACACGAAGCCGGCGAATGGTCGCGTCTGCTGCAATTCGCAAAGCTCTATCTTTTCCATCCGTCCAGCGCCTTCGTATCGTGTCCGCTGGCCATGACCGATGGCGCGGCGAAGGTCTTGCGGGACTTCGGTACGGAACCCGAGCATCATGAGGCCTTCGCCCATCTGACGAGTCGCGACCCGCAACAATTCTGGACCTCCGGCCAATGGATGACGGAGAGCCGCGGCGGTAGCGATGTGAGCGCGACGGCGACGTGCGCGCGCAGGGAAGGAGCTTCCTGGCGTCTCACGGGTGCGAAGTATTTTGCCTCCGCCACGACAGCAGAGATCGCGCTCGCGCTGGCACGCAAGGACGGCGCGGCGCAGGGCTCGCGCGGGCTGACACTCTTTCTCGCGCAACCGCGCGACGAGCATGGCGCGTGGCGTGGTGTGCAGGTGCGACGCCTCAAGGACAAGCTCGGCACGCGCGCCTTGCCGACAGCTGAACTCGATCTCGACGGCCTGCATGCCGTGCAGCTCGGCGCCGATGGCGCCGGCGTCAAGACGGTCTCGACGATGCTCAATATCACACGCCTGCACAATGCGATCTGTTCGTTGGGCGAGATCACGCGTGCGCTCGAGGAGATGCGGGATTATTCGGCGAGGCGCATCGCCTTCGGCGCGCCACTCGACGCGCATGTGCTTCATGTCGCGGCATTCGCGCGTGAGGAGGTGAAACTGCTGGCTGGGTTCCTCCTCACCATGCAACTCGTGCATCTCCTCGGCCGCGAGGAATGCAGCGCGGGCCGCCCCGCCGAATCCAATATCCTTCGCTTGATGACCCCGGTCTGCAAACTCTTCACTGCGCGCGCAGCCGTCAGCGCTGCGTCCGAGGTGGTCGAGGGCTTTGGCGGTGCCGGCTATGTCGAGGACGTCGGCATTGCCCGTCATCTGCGCGACGCGCAGGTTTTCCCGATCTGGGAGGGCGCGACCAATGTTTTGAGCCTGGACATGCTGCGTGTGCTGCAGAAGAGCGAAGCGATGAGCGCGCTTGCATCCGACGCCGAGCATCGTCTCGCCAGCGCGCAAAGCGAAGACCTGATGCTGCATGTGGCAAAGCTGCAAGAGTTCTTTGCGGTGCTGAAGTGGAATGTTGCAACCTTGCTTGAAGCGCCCGAGGAGGAGCAGGCCGCAAGTAGCCGCGAGCTCGGGTTTCATCTCGCCTGGGCCTATGCGGGTGTGCTCGCAGTGTCGTGGGCGCATGCTGAAACGCCGGGAAACAGGGCGTTATTGCAACCCTGGCTGTCCGCTCTGCTCGCGCAAGTCCATTCGTGGGCACCCTCTGGCCATGGTGCGATCGCGCGGGCCCGCGCGATTTGGAACACTGATCTGAGTTGAGAGATCCCGCCCGGTCACTTCGGTTCTACGGCCGCCTGTGCCGCCTCGGGACGGCCCGCGCTCACACCGAGCCGGCTGACGCGTCCGGCCACCTGAATGACGCGGCGCAGACGGCGGGCCAGGCGGCCCGCGCCCTCATAGGTCTCGCTCTCGAGCGAGTCGACATCGGGCAGCACGACGCCATCGTAGCTGCCGCCGGCAAGCCGCGTGCCCGCGAGGGCGGCTTCAAGCTGTGCATCGACGACCTGTCCCGCCCGCGTCACCGCCTCGGCAAGCTGCGGATCGCGCACGTCGCGGCTGCGCAGAAACACCTGCACGGACGCGAGTTCCGCGGCGAAGACGTAGCCCGCCGCCAGAAACTCCGAAAGCGCGCGCGAATTGTGCCGCGCGGACGCGGGCTCTTCGAGCATGCGGCTCGTGGCTGTCGACAGAGCGGCAATCGTATCGAACAGGCGCCGCCGCGCGAGGCGATAGGCCTGGTCGGCATATTCCATCGTCAGCGCCGCGCGCGCGCAGGCTCGCTCGGCGCGCAGCAGATCGGGTACGAGGCCCGAAATCGTCTGGTGCTCCCAATGGGGCAGCAGAAAGCTGAATCCATAAGCCAGCGTCGCACCGAGCGCGGTATCGACGATGCGCATCAGGAAGAAAATGTCGTCGCCCGGCTCGGCGATGTGAATTTGCATCAGCGCCGTGATGCAGGAGGCGGCGGAAGCCACGAGATAGCTCTGCAACGCAAAGGCATGCGCGGCACCCACCGCGACAAATATGATCAGCGGTGCAAAGGAGGCGGGCGCGATGCGCAACGCGATGGCGGCGAGAACACAGCCGATGATGTTGCCGAGCAGCCGCTCGCGGCGGCGCTGGCGCGTCACGCTGTAGTTCGAGCGCATGACGAGCGCGACGGTGAGCAAGATCCAGCTGCCATGCGCGCGATAGGGCAAAATGAGGCCGATGGCACTGCCGCAGAACATGGCCAGCGACAGGCGGATCGCGAAGCGCATCACCGGCGAGCGCATCGAAAACTCGCGCTTCAGGCTGCTCCACGGAAACATCGAGCGTTGCACGAAGGGTTCGAGGTCGATGGTCCCGATGACGGCGGCGCTGACCCCAGCATCGGCCTGTGCCTTGCGCAGGCGGTCGATGTGCTGAAACAGCATGGTGAGTTTCAATGTGGTCGCACGCAGCACGGCCGCTCGTGTTTGGTCGGCGGGCGCAGCTCCCTGCAGAGCGCCGATGCGCTCGAATAACAAGGCGCGGTCCCCAATGGGCGTAACACCCTGCCAGCGAGTATCAACCACCGCGCGCGACAGACGCGAGAGGTCGCTTGCGGCAATCAGCAGCAGGCCGCGCAAGCCCCTCAGCATGGCCTCGTCCTCGTTGCCCATTTCAAGGAGGGCATCGAGATCGGCCTGTTCGGCGAGGGCTGCTTCGAAAATGTCGATGCCGACCAGCAGTTCGGCCGCGATCTGTCTGTCTTGTGGCGTTTTCAATCCGACGAAGACGACATTTCGCGCTGCCTGGATTCGCTCGGCCAGCATAGCCTGCGCGTCGATGAGGCGCCCATAAATGACAGCCTTGTCCGCACCTGGATCGAGCGCGGCCTTCTGCACACGCAGGTAGGAGGCAACGGCTCTCAACGCCTCCTGCACAAGCAGACGCTTTGTGTGCCGCATCAGAAGCGGCGTCGAGAGCACGGCGTAGAGCGCGTAGCAGATCCCGCCGACCGCAAACCAGCCAGCGGAAACGAACACGGGCTGTCCCGGTGGAATGGCGGAACTCGTGAGCGCCAGCGCGAGGAGAATGGAAACGCTGATGGGTAGTGCAGGGCGGCCATATGCGGTCACCATGGCCGCGCAAAAGCCGACGGCCATCACGATGACGCTCTCCAGCAGCGTCTCGGCAGCGCTCGCGGCGATCAGCATGGCGAACGCGCTTAGTACCCATGCGAGCCCGATTCGACGCAACTTTTCAGACACGGTCGCTGGCACGTCGGCAACACTCGCGCAGATCGCGCCCAGCATCAGGGACGCAGCGTGAAGCGGGATGACTGCCTCGCCCGCAACGGTGATTACCGCTACGCCGACAGAAACGGTGATGCCGTTGACGAGCGCCGACGGACGCAGGCGCCGCGCCGAGTCGAGGCCTGAGCGCGTTGTATGCAGGATCGAGCGGCACCAGCCCGCGATACTCTCGCCCATCGCCATCATCGCTCCACCTACCGCGCGCCCGTCAGACGCAACTCCTAGCCTGTCCGGCGAGATTCTGGGAGCATCCGATTGTC
>JAQGKN010000304.1 GCA_028290085.1 Hyphomicrobiales bacterium | reverse complement strand
GGCATGTCGCCTGCGATTGCGAAGAAGAATTGATCGCCATGGTCACGGTAATCCGGCCACTTCTGGTCTGCCCGAAAATCAGCGACGGATGATTTGATCTCTACAATGGTCAGACCGCCATTGACGCCGAGCGCGACAATATCCGCACGTCTTCCACTCGGCAGGCTGAGTTCCGTAACGGTCGACAATCCATGCGCGCGAAGCAGACGTCGAGTCCCTCGCGCGATGAGGAGTGCCGTCTCGGACTGGCGACCGTCGGCCGGAACGTCCACGAGTGTCGTTGATCTCATCGCTTGTGTTTATACGCGGTCAGCGGCGCTGGAAACTGTCGGTGCGCCGAACTTCAGGCAGGACCATCAATTTTGGCGGCCAGCAAAAGGTCTCGGCCGGAGCCGCTCGACTGGAACTCCAGTCCAAACACACGATCCAGAACTTTGCTTGCGATAATCGCCTCGGGAGCGTCGTCTGCGATGATCGCCCCATGCTGCAGAAGAATGACGCGATCAGCAAATCGCAGGGCCAAGGCCAGATCGTGCAAGACGACGAGCACCCCGCCGCCCCTCCGGGCTTGCCGAGCAAGCACCTGCATAGTCGCGATCTGGTGCGCAGGGTCCAGCGATGCAACCGGTTCGTCGGCCAGGAGCAAAGGCGCCTCAACTGCCAGAGCGCGCGCCATGAGGACCCGCGCTGTTTCGCCGCCTGACAAACAATCAGTCGATTGATCTGCGATGTGCGCGAGATCGCAATCTTCCATTGCAGTGTTGATCGCGGCTTGGTCTGCCGTGCTGAGACGCTGGAGTGAAGAGCCGAACGGCAAGCGTCCGAGCGCGACAATGTCCCGCACCGAAAGCGGCCAGTGAATCCGGCCGCCTTGTTCGAGATAGGCGCAACGCTGCCCCTGCGGCCGCGCGCCGCCACCCATCCGAATGGTCCCACTCTGGAGTGGGAGAAGACCGGCAGTTGCCCTGAGAAGAGTTGTCTTGCCGGCCCCGTTGGGTCCGAGCAGCGCGACAATCTCACCTGCGCGCAACGTCAGTGAAGCGTCTTGAACGACGGTTCGCCCGCCGAGCCTGACCTGGACATTTGAGGCTTCAAGCAAAGGCGCAGTCACGTGCTTGCGTCCCCTCCGAAAAAGGCCTTTCGGCTGATCACGAGGTAGAGAAACATGGGCACGCCGATCAAGGCCGTGACGACACCGACTTTGATCTCGCTGGTTGCTGGTACAAGGCGCACCAGAATGTCGGCGGCGACCAAAATTGCGGCACCAATCAAAGCCGAGGGAACCAGCACGCGCTGGGGATCACCGCCCACGAGCGGCCGGGCCAGATGCGGGGCCACAAGGCCGACAAAGCCAATAGCGCCAGAGACGGCGACACCTGCACCGATTCCGCAAGCCGTAGCGGCGATCGTTGCCACGCGGAGGCGGGCGACATTCACGCCGAGACTGCGTGCAACATCGTCACCGAGCGTCAGCGCGCGATACCCACGTCCACAGCCAAGCAGCACGAGGGCCGAGAGGGCGATGAACGGCGTGGCGAGCAGCACATGATGCAACGACCGATCTTCGAACGAGCCCATCAACCAGAAGACGATCTCCGTCACGGCGAACGGATTGGGTGACAGGTTGATGACGAGTGACGTTGCAGCGCCCGCGAGGCTCGCCACTGCGAGACCCGATAGAAGCATTGTGATGAGATGCGCGCCACGTCCAGCGACGACGAAGACGAGCAGCATCGAGACAAGCGCACCCGCAATCGCCGCCAATGGAAGTGCCCATGAGACGGCATTCGCCATGCCCGAGTAGAGGACGATCACGGCGCCGAGGGCAGCGGCTTGTGGTGCGCCGAAAATCGCGGGTTCTGCCAACGGATTTCGCAACAGCCCCTGAAGCGAAGCGCCGCTGAGGCCGAGCATCGCGCCGACGCTAAGTGCCAGCAGAAGGCGCGGCAAGCGAATTTCCAGAACGATGATGCCCGCCGTTCCCACGCCGTGCAGCCCCGCCCATACATCGGCCGGTGAGAGGTGCGCGGCACCTATGCAAAGCGAAGTCAGCGCGAGCATGACGATGAGAATCACAAGAGCCGGGGTCAGCCCACGCCCCCTCACACCCCAGAATGGAGCATGCGGTTGGCGGATCTTGTCCCCGGCTCTGACCGTCATGATGAGTCTTACCAGCTTGCTTTCACGCCGCCGAAAAAGGAGCGCCCAGCAGTCGCATAGTCGCGGATCTCTTCATAATGCGTATTGGTGAGGTTCTCCGCCCGCGCGAAAACGGAGAAGGTCTTGTCGAGTTTGTATTCCGCGCGTGCGTCCAGCCGCGCATAGGCGCCGAGTTGCACACGCGAATAGGGATAGTCGTTGATCACGTCGGGGCGAGTGCCCACCATGATCAAGCGTCCCTCGAGCTCCCACTTCGGAATACCGCTGTAGATCACGCCGAGGCTGCCTTTATGGCGAGGTCTGCGCAACAGCGCCTGGCCTGTGTCGGTGTCGAGCGCCTGCATATACGTGTATGTCGCGCGGGCGCGCCAGACGTCAGGCACGAGATCGGCGTCAGCCGAGAATTCGAGCCCTCGGATACGTGCATGGCCAACATTGAAATAAGCGCCCTGCCCGTTATTCGCCGTGAAATCGAAATCGATCAGGTCGCGGTAATGCGTATCGAACAGGGTCGCTGCGATCTTGATACGATCATTGTAGAAGCTTTGGTCAATGCCCGTGTCGACACCGAAATTGGTCTCCGCCCCAAGACCAGGATCGCCGTATTGACTGAATCGCTGGAAGAGCGAGGGCGCTTTGGCACCTGTCCCGACGCTCGCCCGAAGTTTCGTACCGGTCTCGAAAATATTATAGGCAGTGGTAGCTCGCCATGTCGGGAAAGCCTCGGAACCCGCAACCGCATCGATGCGACCGCCAACCGACACGTCCCACCTGTCGGTGAGGCGAAGCTGCTGCAAAGCGAACACCGAATTTGTCGTCTGACTCTTGTCAATTAGGTTCGTCTTTGGAGCGGCGAACGCGCCGAGCCATTCCTCCGCCGTATTGGCTGTTTCGCGTTCTGTTCGCAGTCCGAACGCGAAGGTGCCGCGCGATCCAAGCTTCAGGTCACCCTGATATTCAGCGCCGATTCGGCTGCCTGAGTAAAAGAGATTGCAGTCTGGTGTCGCAAAGGTCGTCGGATCATAGCAACCCCCGCCGACGCGGCTGTATCGCGCGGTCCGTGTGGCGAAAAGCGTGACGCTATTCAACAGCAAACCATCGAAGGCCGAGACCTTCGTACGCACATTTCCCTCTGTCACAAGGGTGCGCCCGATGTCGAAGGTGTTGTCACGTTTCGACGTGTCGAAGGCGCCAGGATTGTCGAGCTGCAGTGACAGCCAATGGTGAGAGAGGCTGGCTTCGATATCGACCTGATCGGAGAGGCGATAGCCGATGCGCGCGCTGAAGCCGAATTTGTCTGTCGGGTCGCGTTCGAGTGGCGCCGTCAGCGATGATGTGATGCGCGAAATACGTGTGCCGTAACGCGAATAGCCGTCGCTATGCAGAGCATTGAACGAGAACGCGTAGTTGAGTCGATCTGTGGCTCCCGATACAGCACCTTGCGTGGAGATCGTGCCGTAGCTGCCTGCCTCCGTCGATATCATCGCGCGCGGTGTGAGCGTGCCCTTGCGCATGATGATGTTGATGACGCCGCCCATGGCGTCGGATCCGTAGAGCGCGGATTGCGGTCCGCGCAAGACCTCGATGCGCTCGACGTCTGTCACGGAGAAGCTTCCGAGATCGATTTCGCCGCCAATGCTCGAGGGATCGCCGATGCGAACTCCGTCAAGCAATACCAGCGTCTGATCGGGCTTCGAGCCTCGTAACGAGACATTCGACAACGTTCCCAGTCCGCCCGACTCGGTTACGTCGAGCCCCGGAACAGTGCGCAGCACATTGGCAATGCTGCTCGCGCCGTAGGCTTGTATCTCCTTTGCGTCGATGATCGTGATAGCACTCCCGGCGCGCGTGATGGCGAGCGGGGTTCGCGTTGCCGTGATGACGAGATCGGGGAGGGTAGTTTCGCTCTTTTCCTGCGCCTGGGCGGGGAGAGAGGAAACAAAAAACGACGTACTTGCGCTCGCCATCAAGGCCAAGCGCGCTATGCGCGATACCATAAGACCTCCAGCCGTCCCACCGACGGCGGCTTGGGTTACAGAATCGTTGGCCGGTCTCCTGGCTTACGGGTCGTCGTCTCTTTCCGTCTTCCCGAGGATGTTGATCCTCAGTGACATCGATGGAAAAAGACTCGCCGCTTACAGTTGCGGGGGCAGCTGCGGACTCGAGGCAAGGCCTCTCACCGCATTCCCGTTTCACCTCGGCTTCACCCGAGGCACCAACGTAATTTCGACCTTAGGGACTGCAATCGCACGCGGCAATCGATATTCTAGTGCCCGCCCGTTGGTTGAGCCGTGGCAATCAGGATTTCCGATGCTAGTTTCATGTTGTCGTATCGGCCTTTTGCTAGCCTGCATGGCTTTTGCCGCGCCTGCCGCGAAGTCGGCCGACGCGCCGCATCGGATCCTGTCGGCAAATCTCTGCACCGACCAATTGGTGCTCGCACTGGCGGATAGTAGCCAGATAGCGTCACTGAGCCCCTTCGCGCGCGATCCCGCCATGTCCTACCTCGCGGCCTTGGCTGGGCAATTCCCACAGAACCGGGGCTCGGGCGAGGACATGGTCCGCCTGGACGCAGATCTTGTCCTGATCGGCCCGTACGACAGCGGCTACACCCGGGCACTTCTCATAGCCCAGCACCTCCGCTTCGAAAGTGCCGGGCCTTGGACGACCCTCGCTGACGGCAACGATCAGATCCGGCATCTGGCCGAACTATTCGGCCACCAGGAGCGCGGCGAAGCGCTGGTTGCTCAGATCGAAGCTGCGCGTGCCAGCCTCAAGGGGCTCGCCCGTCGAGAGGGACGTGCCCCCAAAGTTCTCGTCCTGCAGCGACGAGGCTATGTTTTTCACTCCGGTGTCGTCGGCGAATTGCTGGCACAGGCCGGTCTTGAGAACGCCGCTGCGGATTTGTTTGCGGACGCGGGGTTCGTCAGCCTCGAGGCGATTCTGCGGGCAGCGCCGGACTATCTGATCGTTTCTGATGCGGATCAGCGCGCCGAAGATCAGGGCCAGGCATTTTTGCAGCATCCTGCGCTCGCCCGCCTCTACCCGCCGGAAAAGCGCCTTGTGCTCCCCGACCGGTTGACCCTTTGCGGGGGCCCCTCCACGCTCGATCTGATCCGGGCGTTGGCCGAAGAGATTCGGCGAAAAGTTGGATAATCAAAATTGGAGGTCGACTCTCGTGGCAGGTTTGACCTGCAACGGGCAGCCGGCGACGACGAGGACAACGTGGTCACAGGCCTGTGCAAGCCGTTGGTTGAGCCGGCCTTGATAATCCCGAAAGGTGCGAGCCATCGCGTTATCCGGCACGATTCCCGAGCCGACTTCATTCGATACGAAAATGACGGGGGCCCTGACGAGCGTCACGGCCTCTATCAGCCTTTCGCACTCCAGTGCGACCTCGAGTTCCGCGCACATGAGGTTACCGATCCACAGAGTGAGGCAATCGACGACCGTGATGTTGTCATTGATCGCCTCGCGAGCCAGAGCTCCGACGAGGTCGAGCGGCTCCTCTAGTACACCCCAGACGGAGCCACGATCGGCGCGGTGGTGTGCGATGCGCGCAGCCATCTCGTCATCGAGAGCTTGAGCGGTAGCAATCAGGACGGGCTTGCGGCCGGAGTTCTCCGCAAGACCTTGCGCAAAGCCGCTTTTGCCGGATCGGGCGCCACCGAGGATGAGAGCCGTTCGGACAATATCCGTCACCTTTAACCGTCCTTCGCGAAAGTCCGTGATCTTCTAGCAGACGGTCCGCCATGTTAGAAACGTCGTTCGGCCGCTGATGGCCATACATTGCTTGCCCGGATGACGCTGCAGATGAATCCTCTCTTCGCGGACCTGCCGACCACGATCTTCGAAACCATGTCGTCGCTCGCCCGCGACCACAACGCCATCAATCTCGGTCAAGGCTTCCCGGACGATCCCGGCCCTGCCGACGTACGGGCAAAGGCCGCCGAAGCGACCATCTCGGGCAACAACCAATATCCCTCGATGTTCGGCTTGCCAGAATTGCGACAGGCCATAGCCTCGCATTACCAGCGGTTCCATGGGATAGCGCTCGATCCCATCCACGAAACGCTGGTCACATCGGGCGCAACGGAAGCCATTACGGCAGCGCTTCTCGCGACGATTCGGCCGGGTTACGAGGTGGTGCTGTTT
>JAQGKN010000671.1 GCA_028290085.1 Hyphomicrobiales bacterium | reverse complement strand
CCAATTTGAAATGCAGCGTCGTCATGCACGCATGCAGGAGGAAGACGGACGCTCTCTCAAAATCTTAAACGAGGCCTCCAATTCGCAGGCTCTTTTAATTTGCTCGCGCGCGCGCCGGTCGGCTGATGCGTGGAGTCGAGACACGAATTCCGGTCTCGCGCGAGTGCCTCGCGACGATGATCGATGAGACATCAAGAGTGAGCATTTTCGCGATCAAGAACCGGCGTCGCTCGCGAAATGCGCGAACAGATTAGGCTCCACAAGGCTACCTACATTCACTTCATCCGCTGAAGCCAAACGAATTTGTTCAAACGGAATTTTGTTGCGCTCGCAGTCGAAAGTGGCACACCCACGGGGTGATGAACGCCCCCTCAAGACTCACCGCGCAGTCGGCAGCTCCCTCAAAAGGTGCGCTTGCCCGACGTATCGGTCGTAACAACGAAGCTCCATGCCGAGTGTGATGCTCTGGGCCACCTACGGGTCACAAGCTCAGCGCGGGCCTAAGGGCCGGCTACAAAGGCGCGGCCGTCATACTGGACGCTCACCGAAGGCCAAGGAGACAGGGGAAGCAGAGGGTCGGCCGATTACAAGAGCGGTCCGACGGGTCCATTGGGCCCGTCGGCTCACCCGAGCGCGTAGAAGGTCAGCAGCGTGGGTCGTGTTTGTAGCCGGGCTGCGAGCAAACCACTTCGTTGTTGAGAGCCTGAGCAATCGTCGGCCCGCCCCCGAGAGTAATCATGATTGTCGTTAGGATGAGTAGAGCGGTGCGTTTCATCTGTGTTCTCCGAGTTTGCCAAATAAGCGTGGACGCGCGAAATTGACCGTAGGTGGTAACGAGTACTTCCGCGGTGTCGGTCGCGCTAGGACGCGGATCGTGAGCTAAGGGCGTTCGCCCAAGTTCTGCATACACGCCGCGTAGATTGCCCACGTATGGCTGTTCCCCGGATCGTTCAGAGTACCCGTCGGCGGGTACTCCGCTTGTGCATGCGCTACACATTTCTCCATGAGGGTTTGGCGTTTCGTATCCTGCGCATTAGCAGGAACCGAAAACGCGCCGAGAGCAAGCATAGCTCCGACGCCGAACGCAAAAGGCTTTAGCATTTCTATTCTCCTCAGATAAAGGCACGAGGGTCCACGGATAAGCCGGTGAAGATGCACGGCGCTAAGGGAACTTCTCCTGACGTGCTATCGTGAAACCGCAAATAGTCTCGCGCCAGCGGTCCCTCCCGCACCGGGTCCATTCCAGAACCGGAGTCTGAACACGGAGGTTCAAGAGTAACGTTCCGGTTCTGAGCAAATGCAAAGGATGGCATCAAGGCGATAAGAGACGCCGCTAGGAAACGCGCTTTCGTATTCATCGCTGCTCTCCAGCTATCAATGAACGATGAGACAAGTTGTGGCGCACGTCAGACCATCTTGGAAATGCATCGTTTTCATGCGCGCATGCCAATGCGATTAGGATGCAAGCGCAGGAAACTCCGATCTGAAGCACGGTGAGCAAATCTTTTTCAATGTCGGCGCACTGAGCCCGTTGCTCGACGCGATTAATATCGAGTGGTCAGATCTCGCGTCGAGCGATCTGCAACAACGATTCGGACGCTTGGCTGTGTGGTGTGCTGACCTAATGTCGACAGCGTTCGTCTTGCCTATATAAGTTTGTGAGATATGCGGCGCGCATGCAATTTTTCCCGGCGCTTGGCAAATAGCGACCGGCCGGCTTTTTCAACTTGCCATCGGGTTTAAATGCATTGCGGACCGAACTCGGCAGCCCGCGTAGATGCGTGTTGAGCACACCTACCCCGTCAGTAAGTCGTTCAGCCGCAATCAAACCTTGAGGGGTTCAGCGCGTGGTTATGCGACCGGTCGGGTTTCCGAGTGCGTTGGGTCCTAATGACCCCGGGTACGGCAAAGGCACCAGATGTCGACGACCTCTGGACGACGTCTCCGCCTGGATTCGCGCGCTGCCGTCTGCGGGCGGATATGGCGATGGGATCAGGTGCTGCGTCTGCGCATCCGCCGGCGCGGCGAGGACGATCAGTGCCAAGCTGGCCCACGTCCGCGCTCTGAAAAAAAGCCCCGCCCTAACGTAACGCGACATCAAACCCCTCCCGACTTTTGATTATTCGTACCGGTCCAAGGTCCGGCCAAGATATCGTAAGGCCGGGTGAGGTTGTGTCCCGGATCACCGACACGCGTGGCCCCTGTCGCAAAAGCTTCTGCGGCGGTATCCTGCAGTCGCCGCGCTCAGAAAACTCCACCTGTCCTGTGTCAGCTTGGTCGTTTCCTCCTTCACACCGCCTCGGTGCAGATTTTGCGCCTTGCCACTGCCTATAGTTCTCGCGGCCATCGCTCGTGTTTTTCGCACAAGCAACTAGCATTCGGGGCAGATCCGCTCCGATGCGTTGTCCTGTCGTTCGATGCGCCGGTCCAGCGGAGTGACGGCTTGTGTAGCCAGCGCCGGGCGTTGTGCGTCATGATGGGCAAATGGATGATCGCTGAAGCGATCGCGCGAAGACGGCCAGCCATTCTGCGGCTCTGCGAGCGCCGGGCCAGTTACGATCGCGACGGCGATCAGCACGACGGAAAATTTAGCCATTTTATAGGTCCTCCTGCAGGCAGCGAGTGTTACCGATACTCAGCATGCATACCCCCGGCGATCACCCGGCGCTCATTCCATCTGCGCATGGCGGCATGCCAATCTCGTCCCTGTGCCATGGCCTGCTCTATCATCATTTCGCCACCAGGGAGGGCTGTGCATCAGAGTGGGACAGAGAGTCCCCCGCTTGTCGCCTCGTCGCGTCTGGGCCATTGGCCTGCAGCCCGGCCAGGCGCACCACATCGCCGGCCTGCAATGTTTCAGGCGGCGCATCGATGATTTGATCACTGGGCGATAAGCCGGCGACCACCTCGACGCTTTTGCCGAAGTCGCGACCAAGCTGAATGTCTTTAAGCGTGACTTTGCCCTGTGCGCCAAGGAGGGCCACTTGCGAACCCCGGTTCGAAATGACGAGCGCCGTAGCGGGAATGCGCATTGTCTTAGGGTCGCCCGGCAATTCGAACGTGACCTGGCTATAGGCTCCCGCCAGCAGCTTTCCATCCGAATTGTCGGCCTGAAGCTCGACCAACAGGCTTCGCGAAGCGGCATCGAGCGCGCTTGAAGTTGAAGTCACGACGGCATCGAATGCTTGGCCTGGAAACTGCGGCATTCCGAATTTGGCCTTAAGCCCCGGGCGCACCTGAGCCGAGTACGCCTGCGGCACACGCACGAAAATGCGCACACGATGAAGGTCGGAAACTTTGAATAAAGCTTGCCCCGCGCCGGCCTACCAGAGGGTCGTGTGTCCCATGCGGATTGGAGCATCGCGCCATTCATGAGGGGGCCCGGGGCTGCACCATGGTGATCATGCAGGGTCCGCATACCGCCATTCGACAATGCACTGTTGCGTCCAGAAACGAACTTCTCCATCTCACCCGTCGTAGAAACGGGATGTGCACTCATGCCCAGATTTTACCTAAATCCGATAATCGGCGGGCGGCTAGCAAGGGACCATGATGGAGAAGAGCATCCTAGCCTCGAGGCGGCGCGGACGTCCGCCGTGCTCGGCGGGCGCGAGATCCTGACTGACCAGCTCCGCGGCGAAGAAATCTCATTTCAGGGGGTCGCAATCGCGGATGAAAGCGGCGTCATTCTCCAAGTCGTGGGGATTTCTGAGATCCTGCGCGGGCACAGCTGAAACCGTCAGTTACCTCCCGATACGGGGTGAAATCCAACGCACCGACGAACTCAAATAACAGCACCTCTTGAAGGCTGCCAACAAGATGAACAAGTCATCCAATATCGAGGGCCGGCGCACGCTCGACAGCGAGCAGCAACAAGGTATGGAGAATTTGAAATGGAAAATTGGACACTTGATAAGCTCACGATGATGCCCAGCGGACTTAGCTCCGATCCCGTCAACGAACCCACCACTGAGGCCATCCCGCCGCCAGTGGCTAAGCCGTTGCCGAATACGATCGGATTTGTCGGTCTTGGCCACATGGGAATGGCGATGGCCGCAAATCTCGCCGCCTCGGGGAATCGGGTTACTGGCTATGTGCGACACCCGGATCGGGCGGTAGCGCTGGCGGGGCTCGGGCTTTTTCTTACATCCGAAATGGGGAGCATATTCGACTGCGATATAGTCGTTACGATGCTTCCGGATGACGCGGCAGTCCGGGAAGTCGTGTTCGGGCGGGAAGACGTCGGCGTTGTCGGCCTCGCGTCATGGCTGAAGCACGGCGCCGTACACCTTTGCATGGCAACAATCAGCACATCGATGGCGCGTCAACTTGCAACAGAACACGCTCGTTGCGGACAGGGCTACGTTGCAGCGCCGGTTTTTGGAAACCCGGAAGCGGCGAAGGCACGCGAGCTTTACATCCTAGCCGCGGGCGAAAAAACCGATGTTGAACGTTGCCTTCCGTTGTTGGACGTTCTTGGCCAGAGGACATTTCCGATAAGCGCCGAGCCCTGGCAGGCGAACTTGATCAAGCTGCTCGGCAATATGATGACCGCAACCGCACTGGAGATGATGGCGGAGCTTGTGACTGTGGCTCGCAAGCGCGGACTTGATCCTGGAACTTTCGTCAACGTCATGACAAGTACGATGTTCGGTGGGCGCGCCCACAAAATCTATGGCGACAAGATAGTAAATCAATCATACGCCCCTGGGTTCGTCCTGCCGTTGGTGCTCAAGGACGTGCGATTGGCCCTCGCCGAAGCCGAATATGCCGGTGCTCCGATGCCATCGGTAAATGTCGTGCGAGACCGGCTCATCACGGGAATCGCACGCGGCTATGCTGGGCTTGACTGGACCGCACTCGGCCTGATTGCCGCGGAAGAAGCGCGGCTCCATTCCAGCGACGTTGTTGATCTCGCTTAAGGGAGGCTGCGGTCCGCAAACTGGCGCCGTTTCGATCTTTAGATAAGGAGACAAGATATGACTCAGCAGGCTGAAATGGGCTTAAACGAGGAGCCTGTCGAAATTCCCAGAACGTCGCTCAAGGTGTCGCCCATCGCGCTTGGCACTTGGGCTATCGGCGGATGGATGTGGGGTGGCACCGACGAAGCAGAGGCGATCCGCACAATTCATGAGGCCGTTGATCGTGGCATCACCCTCATCGATACGGCCCCGGTCTATGGCTTCGGC
>JAQGKN010000290.1 GCA_028290085.1 Hyphomicrobiales bacterium | reverse complement strand
TTGGCACCCTGCGCCATCTTGATCTGCATCATGTCGGAATTGACGAGATATTCCGTCGTCACGCCGAAGCGGCCCGAGGCGACCTGCTTGATGGCAGACCGCATGGAATCGCCGTTGGCCATCCGCTTGTAGCGATCCGACTCCTCGCCACCCTCACCGGTGTTCGACTTGCCGCCGATGCGGTTCATGGCAACCGCCAGCGTCGTATGCGCCTCACGCGAGATCGAGCCATAGGACATGGCGCCCGTCGCGAAACGCTTGACGATGTCCTGCGCGGGCTCGACCTCGTCGAGCGGCACCGGCTTGCGGCCGTCTTCCTCGGCGCCCTTGATGCGGAACAGGCCGCGGATCGTCAGCAGGTTTTCGTTCTGCTCGTTCAGGAGCTTCGCAAAAGCGCGATACTTCTCCTGGCTGTTGCCACGCACCGCGTGCTGCAGCAGCGACACCGACTGCGGCGACCACGAATGTGCTTCGCCGCGCGTGCGATAGGCATATTCGCCGCCGACTTCCAGCGAGGTCCGGTAGATCGGCGAGTCGCCGAAGGCATCGCGATGACGCGACACGGTCTCTTCCGCCACTTCGGCGAGGCCGACACCTTCGATGGTCGTCGCCGTGCCCGCGAAGAAGCGGTCCACGAAGGCGCGCGACAGGCCGACGGCGTCGAAAATCTGCGCGCCGCAATAGGACTGGTAGGTCGAGATGCCCATCTTCGACATGACCTTCAGCAGGCCCTTGTCGACAGACTTGATGAAGCGCTTCACCACTTCATAGGCATCGACTTCCTCTGGGAAGTCGCGCGCCATGGCGGCCAGCGTCTCGAAGGCGAGATAGGGGTTGATCGCTTCCGCACCATAACCGGCGAGGCAGGCGAAATGATGCACTTCGCGCACTTCGCCCGTCTCGACGACGAGCCCGACAGACGTGCGCAGGCCCTTGCGGATCAGGTGATGATGCACGGCCGCTGTCGCCAGCAGCGCCGGAATCGGAATGCGATCCGGGCCAACCATGCGATCCGACAGGATGATGATGTTGTAGCCGCCCTTGACCGCCGCTTCCGCGCGCTCGCACAGCCGCCCCAGAGCCCCTTCGAGACCCTCGACGCCGCGCTCGGACGCATAGGTGATGTCGAGCGTCTTGGTGTCGAAGGAGTCTTCGAAATGCCCGATGCAGCGGATCTTTTCGAGATCGCCGTTGGTCAGGATCGGCTGGCGGACCTCGAGGCGCTTCTTGTGCGAATTGCCTTCGAGATCGAACAGGTTCGGACGCGGGCCGATGAACGACACGAGGCTCATCACGAGCTCCTCGCGGATCGGGTCGATCGGCGGGTTCGTCACCTGCGCGAAGTTCTGCTTGAAATAGGTGTAGAGCAGCTTCGACTTGTTCGACAAAGCCGAGATCGGCGTGTCCGTGCCCATCGAGCCGATGGCTTCCTGGCCGGTGATGCCCATCGGCGCGAGCAGGATCGACAGATCCTCCTGCGTGTAGCCAAAGGCCTGCTGGCGGTCGAGCAGCGACACGTCGGTGCGCGAGGCACGCGGCTCGACGGGCTTCAGCTCCTCCAGAACGATCTGCGTGCGGTCGAGCCATTCGCGATAGGGATGCGAATTCGACATCTGGCGCTTCATCTCTTCGTCAGAGACGATGCGGCCTTCTTCGAGATCGACGAGCAGCATCTTGCCGGGCTGGAGGCGCCACTTGGTGACGATGCTCTCCTGCGGGATGGGCAGCACGCCCATTTCCGACGCCATCACGACCAGACCGTCGTCGGTCACGAGATACCGCGCAGGACGCAGGCCGTTGCGATCCAGCGTCGCGCCGATCTGGCGGCCGTCGGTGAAGGCCACAGCCGCCGGGCCGTCCCACGGCTCCATCAGCGCTGCATGATATTCGTAGAAGGAGCGGCGCTCCTCATCCATCAAGGGATTGCCGGCCCAGGCTTCGGGCACCAGCATCATCATGGCATGAGCCAGCGAATAGCCGCCCTGCACCAGCAGTTCGAGCGCATTGTCGAAGCACGCGGTATCGGACTGGCCTTCGTAGGAAATCGGCCAGAGCTTGGAAATGTCGTCGCCGAACAGGTCGGAGGCGACAGACGCCTGGCGCGCGGCCATCCAGTTCACGTTGCCGCGCAGCGTGTTGATCTCGCCGTTATGGGCGACCATGCGATAGGGATGCGCAAGCGACCAGGTCGGGAACGTGTTGGTCGAGAAGCGCTGATGCACGAGCGACAACGCCGACTCGAGACGCGGGTCGCGCAGGTCCAGGAAATAGTCGCCGAGCTGGGTGGCGAGCAGCATGCCCTTGTAGACGAGCGTGCGCGACGACAGCGAGACGGGATAAAAGCCCTTCGTGCGCACGTCGTTCAGCTGGTAGACGGTGTTCGAGATGACCTTGCGCAGGATGTAGAGCTTGCGCTCGAACGTATCCTGGTCGGCAGTCGCGGCGCCACGCTGGATGAAGATCTGCTTATGCACCGGCTCGGTCGGCTTGACGCTCTCGCCCAGCCCCGAGGGATCGACGGGGACGTCGCGCCAGCCGAGGAAGATCTGACCTTCAGCCGCGACCACCTTCTCGACGATGGCCTCGACGATGTGGCGCCCCTCGACGTCGCGCGGCAGGAACAGCGCGCCCACCGCATATTCACCGCTCGCGGGCAGAGTGAAGCCCGCCTTGGCGGTCTCCTCGCGCAGGAAGCGATCCGGAATCTGGATCAGCATGCCGCAACCATCGCCCGCCTTCGGATCCGCGCCTACAGCGCCGCGATGATCGAGGTTGAGCAGGATCTCGAGGCCCTTGGCCACGATGTCGTGCGACTTGCGGTTCTTCATGTCCGCGACGAAGCCGACGCCGCAGGCATCGCTCTCGTTGGCGGGGTTGTAGAGGCCCTGCGCTTCCGGGAAAGCGGGGTCGAAAGGCATCACGGGGAAGTTGGACGACGCGGTCATATCTGAAACTCCGGAAATCGCGGAAAGGGTCGTGGCGGACGCGGCCGTGCGTTTCGACGCACCGTCTTTGCCGGTGATCTTCCGCCCTGCACTGTCGTCGCTCATGAACCCGCTCATCGCCTCGCTCCAGATCGTTGACACGATCACACATTCGC
>JAQGKN010000282.1 GCA_028290085.1 Hyphomicrobiales bacterium | reverse complement strand
CCATTGGGGCCGATCAGCGCATGGGTTTCGCCGGTCACCACATCGAGGCTCAAACCGTCGGTCGCGGCGAGGCCACCGAAGCGCTTCACGAGGTTGGTCACTTCAAGGAGGGGCGCGCTCATGCGGCGTCTCCCTTGTCTTGCTTGCGCACGCGCATCATCAGGTCGAGCAGGCCGCCGCGCAGCAGCACGATGGTGAAGATGATGACGAGGCCGAGCGGCAATTGCCAGAAGACGGTCCAGCCCGACAGGACGGATTGCAGGACGAGGAAAACGGCGGCGCCGATGACGGGCGCCCAGACCGAAGACATGCCGCCGAGCACTGCCATGACGACGAGATCGCCCGAGCGGGTCCATGCCATGTCGGCGGGGCTCACAAAGCCCTGTCCGGTTGCCCAGAGCGCGCCTGCGAGGCCTGCGACCGCGCCCGACAGCGTGAAAGCCGCGAGCTTGTAGCGCAGCGGGGGAATGCCGAGCGCGATGGTGCGGCGCTCGTTCTGCGCGGTGGCGCGCAGGATCGTGCCGAAGCGACTGCCGACGACGCGCGCGAACAGGCCGATGACCAGCGCCAACGTGCCGAGGCAGATGTAATAGAAGGTCACGCGGCGCGTGATGTCGAAGCCTGCGAAGTCGATGGTGCCGAGAATCTGCAGGCCGTCGTCGCCGCCATATTCCTGCAAGGCGACGAAGAAATAATAGAGCATCTGGTTAAAGGCGAGCGTGATCATGATGAAATAAGTGCCCGTCGTTCGCAGGCAAACGAGCCCAGCGAGCAGGGCAGCCCCGCCTGCGGCGAGCACTGCCAGCGGGCCGGAAACGGCGAGATTGGCTGTGCCCATCCAGCCTATGAGGATCGGCTGGGCGTTGAAGTCGTGGAACGACAGGATCGCGACTGTATAGGCGCCAATGCCGAACAGGCCCGCATGCATCAGGCTCACCAATCCGCCGAAGCCGAGCACGAAATTCAGCGCGACGGCGGCGATGGCCAGAATGATGACGCGCGTGAACAGGCGAATCAGGAAGGGATTGTCGAAGGTCTGCGCGAGCGTCGGCACAAGCGCCAAAGCGCCCAGCAGCAGCAGCGGGGCGATGAGCCTGCGTATCCGGCGGGTGTTTGTTTGCTGGGGCAACGCGCCCTCTTTGTCATGCATGGACACTGAACAATCCTTGTGGACGCCACGCCAGGATCAGCGCCATCAGCATGAAGATCGCCATGCTGCCCAAGGCGGGCGGCAACAGCACGCGGCCGAATGTATCGACGATGCCGATCATCAAAGCCGCGATGAAAGCGCCGCGAATGGAGCCGATGCCGCCGATCACGGTGACCACGAGCGCGAGGATCAGGATGGGCTCGCCCATGCCGACCTGCACGGCGGTGATGGGCCCCGCCATGGCGCCCGCGAGCCCCGCCAGCGCCGCGCCTGCCGCGAAGACGAGGGCGAAGAGCACGCCGACATCGACGCCGAGTGCGGAGGCCATCGGCCTGTTGCTGGCGCCCGCGCGGATTTTCATGCCGATGCGCGTGTGCACGACCACGACATAAAGCGCCATCGCCACCAGCAGGCCGACGCCGAGAATGACCAGACGAAAGGCCGGGTAGAACACGCCGGGAAGCAACTCGATGGAGCCGCCGAGCGCACCCGGCAGGGGCAGGGGCACCGGCACGACGCCCCAGACCATGCGCGTAAGATCGTTGAACACAAGGATCAGCCCGAAGGTGACAAGCACCTGATCAAGATGGCTGCGCGCGTAAAAACGCCTGAGCACGAGCCGTTCGAGCACGAGGCCGCAGAGTGCGGTGGCGGGCAGGGCGAGCAACACGCCTGCCCAGAAGTTGCCCGTCAGCTTGACGAACATGGCGGCGAAAAACGCCCCCGCCATGTAGAGCGACCCATGCGCGAGATTGATGAGATTCATGATGCCGAAGACGAGCGTCAGCCCGGCCGACATCAGGAAGAGCATCACGCCCAGCTGAATGCCGTTGAGCATCTGTTCGATCAGCAATGTGCTGGGCATGAAACCTCCCGCGCGTCGCTATGCGCGTCAGTCGTCACGCATCTTGCACTCGCCGGAATAGGCGTCGGTCAGGCCTTCCTTGATGGTTGCGCGCAGGGCTGCGACCGGACGGCCCTTGGGGTCCTTGTCGATCTGCACGAGATAGTAATTCTGGATCGGGAAGTGGTTGGAGTTGAACTTGAAGCTGCCGCGGATCGAGTCAAACTTCACGTTCTCCAGTGCTTTCCGGAAAGCGGGCTTATCCTCGATCTTGCCGTTGATGCTCTTGATGGCCGCGTCCAGCAGGCGCGTCGTGTCATAGGCCAGTGCAGCATAAGGCGAGGGAATGCGGCCATAGGTCTTTTCGTAATTGGCAGCGAACTCCTTGCTCTGCGGGTTGTCGAGATATTCGCTCCAGAGCGCGCCCGTATACATGCCCATTGCCGCATCGCCCAGCGCGGGCAGGATCGTCTGATCGACAGTGGCGGCACCGGCATAGAGCGGGATCTGATCCTTCAGGCCAGCCTGCGTGTATTGCTTGACGAAATTGATGCCCATTCCGCCCGGATAGAAGAACACGACGGCATCGGGCTTGGCGGCGCGGATCTGCGCGATCTCGGCAGAATAATCGAGCTGTCCGAAGGTGGTGTAGACCTCGGCCGAAACGCCACCCTTGAAGTAGCGTTTGAAGCCGGTGAGCATGTCCTTGCCGGCGGGGTAATTGGGCGCCATCAGATAGACGTTCTTGAGGCCCTTCTCCTGCATGTAGATGCCGAGGCCTTCATAGATCGCATCGTTCTGGAACGAAGCCGCGAAGAAGTGCGGATTGCACTGGCGGCCCGCCAGCTGCGAGGGGCCCGCATTCGTGCTGACATAGAACGCGCCGGAATCGAGCACGGGCTTGGTGATGGCCAGCAGCACGTTGGAGAAGTTCACGCCGGTGACGATCTGCACGCGGTCGCTGTCGATCATCTTGTCGACGACCTGACGCCCGACGTCGGGTGTGGCCTGATCGTCGCCATAGACGACCTTGACGTCGCGTCCGCCAAGCTTGTTGCCGGTGGCCTCGAGCCCGAGTTTGAAGCCGTTGGCAAGTTCCTGACCCAGAACGCCCTGGGGCCCGGACATGGTGGAGATAAAGCCGATCTTGATCGGCTCCTGCGCGCGAGCGCCAGTCGCCAATGTCGTGCCGAGCGCGACGCTCAAGGCCCAAAGCCGCAATGCGTGTTTCATGGTTCCTCCCGAAATTTGCTTGCGTGGGCGTTGTGCCGCCCCGTTGGTTGGTCGCGATGATGGGCGGTATCGCCGCGCCGCTCAAGCGAAAAGCCGCGTTGTGCCTTCGACTTTCGGCCAGCGCGAGGGCGTGGTTGCATCCGATGCATCCGGCTGTTT
>JAQGKN010000275.1 GCA_028290085.1 Hyphomicrobiales bacterium | reverse complement strand
TGCGGTTCGTCGATGAGATCAAACGCGCGGGCTTGGAGGGATCAGCGTTGAAATGCTGATGCACCGTGTTCGGCGGGATGTAGATGACATCGCCCGCTTCCCACTCGTAGCGCTTCACTTCGTCCTGGATCGACCAGGTGAACACGTCGGTGATCTCGACGTCGCAATCCTGATGCAGGTCGTAGCCACGCCCTTCGATGACGTAGACGCATTCTTCCGCGAGATGGCGATGCTTGCCCGAACGGCTGCCCGGGGGGATCAGCTGCATGTAGGCGTCGACCGTCTCCATGCGCGTGTTCATGTTCTCGTTGATCAGGTGCTTCAAAAGCCCCTGGCGAGACATTTCCCACGGCATTTCGTCGGGACGGATGATCTTCTTGCGACGCGAATTGCGCGAGGCGGCATCCTGGGAATCGTCGAGAAGACGCTGGTAGAGACGCTCGTTGGATTTACCTTCGAGCCAAGCTCCGGTTTCGCCCCATGCCATATCAGTAGCCTCCCTCGGGATGATTGTCGTCCTGCTCGCCTTCGCGAACTTCGAATCCTTCTGATTCCGCGCTGTGCTCGACCGCGCGGCCCTTGACCTGCTTCTGGAACAGCATGTTCAGGAACAGATACATCGGCTTCGTCTTGATGACGATCGCGCGGGCGGGCTTGGTGGTCGATGCGTTGAAATGCTGGTGCACGCAATTGTTGTGCACGATCGCAACGTCGCCCGCATGCCAGTCGTAGCGGATGCCGTCGTGAATTTCGTAGCCGTCGCCATCGAGGATGTAGAAGGCAGCTTCGTTCACGTGGCCATGCTGCTGCGAAGAGGCGCCGGGCGCGTATTCTTCGAGATGCAGATGGAAGGTCTGCGTGATGCCGTCCTTGGGCTCCACGTAATGACGGCTGAAGCACTGCGGGCCATCGACGAAGTTGATGTCCTTGGCCTTGCGCACGCGCGGCACGGCGCGCAGGCGGTCGAGCTCGCCCTTGATGTTATATTCGCCCTGGATGGCGCGAACGAAGATGCGATCCTTCTGCGAATGATAGAGGCTCGCGACCTTCTCTTCGGTCGTTTGATTGCTCGAATTGTGCCCGATGTCAGCGGAGGCACCCGCTTTTGTTACCCTTGTGTCGTCTGCCATTTCTTTCTCCCGGTCAAAACGCTTCGAATATCGAACCTGTAGGCATCGCTGCGCACAGGCTCACTGCATAAAGGGCTTCATCTTGTCGACGAGCGCTTGCGGGCTCGCATAGATCTGCCGCACGAGTCCCTCGAGATGCGGGCCATCCTTGGGCTCGATCTCCAGTTTGGACTTCGCGGCATCCTCGATGAAAGCTGGATCGGCCATGGTCTTGGCGAAAGCATCGCGCAGCGCGCTGAGCTTGTCGGCGGGCAAGCTCGGCGGTGCCACGAATGGACGCCCAATCCCCTGCCCCGCGTAGAGGAAGCGGATTGCGGCCTTCTGATCGTCGGTCTTGGCGAGATCGACCACAAAAGGCGCTTTCACATGCGGGTTCGGCTCGGAACCGCCCTGGAACAGGATCCGCACCTTGCCGGACTTGATCCAGTCGGGCCGCTTGCCTGTCACGCTGTCGAGCGACTCGCAAATGCCGTCCACCTCACCGCGCTCCATCGCAAGGAACACGTCGGCCGAAGACGGGAAGCCGGAGACGAGCTTAAATTTGGTGCCGAGCAGTTCGTTCAGCGCGTTGGGATAGGTGCGCGTGCCCGAGCCAGGGCCGACGTCACCCACGATCAGCTGCTTGGTCATGAGATCGTCGACGCTCTGCACGGCGGCATTGTTATTGGCGATGCAGACATTCGTGTCCGTCGCGGGCGTGCCGAGCCAGTTCATTTTGGTCGCGTCGAAACGTGCACCCGGTGCGCCGATGATGGGCCCGACAGCGACATCGCGCGAGATGAGCCCGATCACGCTGCCGTCCTTCGGCGCGATATTATAGAGCCAGCTGGCAGCCACGTAGCCGCCCGCGCCCGGCATGTTCTGCACGATGACGTTCGGGCTTCCGGGGAGAAACTGCCCGATGTGGCGTCCAACCAGGCGCGCCCACACATCATAGCCACCGCCGGGTCCGAAACCCACGACAATGGTCAAATTCTTTCCGCTGCCAGCGGCCTGCCCAAGAGCGGTCGACGCGGCGAGCGCGGTAAACAATGCTCCGAGCACCAGGCTTCTAAAACGCATCAATCCCTCTTCTCAATCGTGCTGCGATCTGACTTGAATGTCTCCCCAGAGGGCGATGCGGAGATGGTCTCCGTCTTTTTGCTTATGGACACAATCGGAATAGCGCGCCATTCGCGATTGCGCAATCTTGGGGATCAGGCCGAGGGCTGGCGCCAGGCGAGCTCCGCCGCGTCGATCCGCTGGGCGACCAGCGGCACGATCGCGCTTTTCAGGGCTTTTGCCGTTTCACGCGCCAGTCCGCGCCGCGTCACCAGCACGAGGGTTCGGCTGATCGTCGGCGAAACGACACGACGCGCCGTCAATTGCCCCCTGCTGATCTCTTCGTAAAAAAGCCCCAGCGGCACGATGGAGCAGCGCCCGTGACGCACCAGAAGCTCACGCTTCACCGTGACTGCCTCCGCCTCGATCAGGTCGAGCGGCGTGCCCTGCGCTTGTGCGATGGTCTCGATCAATCGGCGCCCGGCCTGAAAGCGCCCATCCAGCACCAGCGGAAGCCGGGCGAGATCGTCAAAGCCGACATCCTGAGAAATGTTGCCCATGAGATGCGGCGGACCGACGAGGTAGATGTCTTCGGTATAGAGCGGCAGGGTGTCTAGACGTTCGGTGCCAACCGGGTCGTAGCAGAGCGCGGCGTCCAGCTCGCCAGTGGCGACGAGGCGCGCCAATTCGTCGCTGAGGCCTTCGCGAAGCGCGATGCGCGGTCCAGGCCGCACCGTCGCCGCAGCGACGAGATCAGGCGCCAGCGCGCGCCCCGGTGTCGGCGTCACGCCCAGCGAGACGGAACCCGCAGGCGCGATCCGGAACCCGTCGAGCGCCTGCTCGGTAGCCTCGACCTCAACCAGCACGCGCCTGGCATGCGCCGCGAGCACCGCCCCGGCCTGCGTTGCCACGATGCCGCGCGAATGGCGCTCGAGAAGCGCCACGCCGAATTGCTCCTCGAGCTGCTTGACCTGATATCCGAGCGCGGGCTGCGACACATGCAGCCGCCGGGCGGCCGCCGTGAAGCTGCCGGCTTCGGCCACGGCCAGAAAATAGCGAAGCTGTCGCAGCAGCATTTCCGTCCCCTGCGGCCGCTCTCCGGTGGAGCCGCCCTTATCTCGCTATAAAAATCATTTATGGCTGCCCTTCAACCTCTGTATTTGTCAAAGAGCCGCCAGCCTGTTCTCTGTCGCCCCAACGATTTCCGCCCGGAGGAGCACTCATGCGTTACATCGACTCGTTCTGCCACTTTTTCCCCCAGGGACTTTGGGAGAAGATGCTGGAATCCGAAGGCGCCGCAAAAGACATCGGCAAGCGGATGCGCGGCATCCCCTGCATCTACGATCTCGACGAGCGCCGCCGCTGCGTCGACAAGTTCCGCGAGCACAATTACACGCAGGTCATCTCGCTCGGCATGCCCCCGCTCGAAGCTTTGGGCACCCCTGAGCAGGTCGAAGAATTCGCCCGCCTCGGCAACGACGGCATGGCCGAACTCTGCCGCAAGTACCCGGAATATTTCGTCGGCTTCCTCGCCTCGCTGCCGATGAACTCGCCCAACGCCGTCAAGGAAGCCGAGCGCGCCTTCCAGCTCGGCGCAAACGGCCTGCAGGTCCACACCAACATCAACGGCGACCCGCTCGACGACCCGAAGTACTTCGGTGTGTTCGAGACCGCCGCCAAGCACGGCAAGCCGGTGTTCCTGCACCCCTCGCGCACCGCTGGCGACATCACCGACTACAAGAACGAGCCCAAGTCCAAGTACGAAATCTGGTGGACCTTCGGCTGGCCCTACGAGACCTCCGCCGCCATGGCGCGCCTCGTGTTCTCGGGCATGATGGACAAGCTGCCGGAACTGAAGGTTCTCGCCCATCACCTTGGCGCCATGGTGCCCTTCTTCGAAGGTCGCGTCGGACCCGGCTGGGATCAGCTCGGCAAGCGCACCTCGGATGAGGATTACTCGGTCGTCCTGCAGAACCTGAAGAAGCGCCCCTTCGACTATTTCAAGGACTTCTATGCCGACACGGCCGTGTTCGGTTCGAAACCCGCGACTGAGTGCGGTCTCTCCTTCTACGGCGAAGACAAGGTGCTCTTCGCCTCCGACTCGCCCTTCGACCCGGAGAAGGGCCCCGGCTTCATCCGCGACACCATCGCGGTTCTGGAATCGATCGACATGTCGATCGAGATGCGCGAAAAAATCGGCTTCAAAAACGCGCAGAAGCTTCTCGGCGTGAAGTAAGGGAGCAATCCCCGGCATCAGGTTGAGATGATGATTTGACCCCGCTCGTGAGCGATCACGGGCGGGGTTTTTCGTCGGCGTTTCGGCCCACGTTTCTTCCGGTTGAGGTCTTTGCATAACCGGCCCAAACTTGGGCACGAAACGCGTTGCCGTCTTTGCGAGCGAAGCGAAGCAATCCAGTACGGTCCTGCGACTCCTGGATCGCCGCCGAGCTCACGCTCCTCGCGATGACGACATCGGCGCTTGCAGAATGGGGCGCGGTAAAGCGGTGATGCGATCAGCGTCACCCCAGCGGATGCTTTCCAGCATCGGCCACGTTTGACTGGCAGCAAAGCCGCAATACTCCGGCTTCACTTCCGCTCCGGCGAAACAGACGATATAGCCGAGCTCATTGCTCCTAAGTTGGCGCATACTCGCTCCGAGGCCGTTCTTCCACCAGAGCAGGCCGATGGCGGCTGCCCACAGCAGCTCGATGACGAGAAGGACGGGCCACAGGAACCACCACCAGGAGCCCAGCGACACCGCACGTGCGCGGCGAACTGGCAGACTTACCCGCCCCGCCTCACCCAATCGAGCAAAGCCGCATTGATGCGCGATTGCCAGCCCGGCCCCGCTCCCCGGAAATAGTCGAGCACGTCGGCATCCAGACGAAGTGTGGTAGAAATCTTCGGCGTGGCAGATTTCGGACGCCCACGCCTCACTGGCGCCGCCGCGAGTTTCGCACGCCATTCAGCCGTGCTGAGATCCGGAGCATCGTCGGGGTCAACCCAGCCGGGGTCCATAGGCAGCTTGTTCGCGGTCATTGGCTTTCCTAAGCGAAA
>JAQGKN010000266.1 GCA_028290085.1 Hyphomicrobiales bacterium | reverse complement strand
GAACAGCGGCATGCCCGCGCTCAGCTCCTTCTGATGCTCGTAGAGGACCTGCGTCAGCTTGTAGACGACTTCCTTCGACACTTTGTCGTTCACGAACATGACGTAGTCGTAGAACAGGAGCTTCGTCGGCGCGGGAATACCTGCGCGGTTGGGCGCGGGATCGAGCGTTGCAACATAGGCGCCGGGCAGCACTTTCTGCATGCGCGCGACAGCCTCCGGCGTGTCGATCATCGGCAGGTATCGAATTCCGCCGACCGCTGCATCGGCCTCCGAGACCTTAGCCTGACCCGCCGCGAAATAGCCGAGGTCGGCATTGCCCGAGATGAATTCGTCCACGCCTCGCAGCAGATTGGGCACGAGCACGAGCTTCATGTCCGCATCGCTTAAGCCCGCATTGGCGAGAATGCCGTCGGTCACCGTGCGGATAACCTGCTGGCTTGTGTAGCCATAGGGCAGACGCTTGCCCTTGATGTCGGCCATCGACGTGATGGGCGAATCCTTGCGCACGAAAAAGCCGCTCTGGATCGGAAAGAGCACCGCCACGGCGCGCAGGTTTTTCTGCGCCTTGTTGATGAAGTCGCCCGCACCCGAATAGCTGGCGTTCAGCTCCAGCGTATTGACGAAGCCAGCATCGAGTTCGCCGCTGTCGACGAGCGGCACCATGACGCCGGTGCCGCTGTTCGGCTGCACGCGCATCTGCTGGCCCAGCGCCGCCTGCGCAACCTTGGCATAGGTCGCAGCCAGCGTGTAGGTGAGCGTGCCCTGCGGCGACGTGCCGATGCCGATGGGCTGCGCGGATGCGCCCGCACACGTGAGGACAGCGAGACCCGCTGCCATGGCGATTGCCTTGAACATATTTCCTCCCGAGACTTTTGCCGGATCGTCGGCCGGTTGAGCCCCGGTCCGCGTCTCTTGGTTTTGGCCGCGGCTTTAGTGCAGCCGCGGCGGATCGGGATTGAGGCAGATGGACCCGGGAGTGTCAATCTGCCGCGGCGTTTCAGGACGGGGAAACACCCGTCACCTGCGCGAGAACCGCCCCTGCCCCAGCATCGTCGTTGCCACGCCAGGCGACGATCTGGTCCGGGCGGATGAGCGCGAGATCGGCCTCGTAGAGCGCCCGCGCGGCCGGGTCGTTCAGGTGGACGATGCGGAGATCCACGCCCATCTCGCCCGCCGCCTGCGCGAAGGCGCCGGTCGGTGCGTCCGGCTCCAACTGCAGAAGCGTCCATTCGAAGCCGAAGAGATCGTAGAGCGAGCGATTCCCGTCGACCCAGAGATGCGGCGCACGGCCACCCGGGCACGCGCTCGGCACATAGGCATTGGGTGCGTCGGGCGGCGGCTGCGTGCCGTCGGGCACGATGATCGGCGACCCGTCGTAACGCCCGCCAAAGGTGACGCCGGGAATGTTGAACTCACGCCGTGCATGATCGTGGAAATACGCGCCTGCCTCAGCCCGTGCCGCGTCTCCGGCCGCGCCCGGTTGTTCCAGTTCCTCGGGTGCTGCGTGGAAGCCGAGCGAATCCGCGAACTGGCGCGCATAGCCGGTGTTGCGGCGAGCCAGCGGCTGGCGCTCGCCCTGATAACTCTCCAGAAGTGCCGGACCGCCAGTGCCCTTCAGCACAGCGGCCAATTTCCAGCCGAGATTGACGGCATCCTCGATGGCGGTGTTGTAGCCGAGGCCCCCGGCCGGCGTGAACAGATGCGCCGCATCGCCACCCAGAAACACGCGGCCGCGCCGGAAGCCGTCCGACACCAGCGCATGGCCCGCCGTCCAGGTGCCGCGCGTGATGATCTCGATAGGCATTTCGGCACCCGCCGCGCGCCAGAACATGCGCTTGGCCATATCGTCGGTGATGGCGCTTTCGTCCTCGCCGGGCCGCAGCTGCGTGTGAAAGGCGAACTCGCCCTTGCCATCGACAGCCGCCATGAAGGTTCGGCGGTCGTGATTGAAAGTCACGTACATCCACGCGGGCGCATGGGGCACGACCTTGTAGAAATCAGGCGCGCGCAGATAAACCGCGCACATGCGTCCGCCCATGAAATCGCGCTGCACGCCCGTTTCGCCCTCATAGCCGAAGCCGAGACGCTCGCGCACCTGACTGCGTGGACCATCGGCACCGACGAGATAATCGCCGCGTACGGACCGGCGCGTTCCATCGCTCATGGATTCGATGGTCGCGCTGACGCAATTGGCGTCCTGCGTGAATTCGACAAGGCGCCAGCCGAAGTGCACGCTGACGCCGGGCAGCGCCTCGGCCTGACGTCGCAGCACAGTTTCCACGAATTTCTGCGACACCCGATGCGGCAGTTCTGCAGCGCTCCAGGAGCCTGAAAGAGTCTTCACGACATCTCCCGCCTCGCGCGCCGAGGGCAACTTGAAGCGTGCGAGTTCGTAACCCGCATAGCGCGTGAAATAGGCGATGTCGGTCGGGTATTCCGCCGGCAGACCCTGCGAGCGGATTTCTTCAGCGAAACCCAGCCGGCGGTAATGCTCCATCGTGCGGGCCTGCGTCGCATTGGCCTGCGGATTGAACGCGGTCGAGGGCTTTTCATCGACGAGGAGGACGCTCACGCCGCGACGGCCCAACTCGTTGGCGAGCATCAGCCCGCACGGGCCGCCGCCAGCGATGACGACGTCTGCATGCTCAGGGATATTCATGAATTGTCCTCGAAACGCCCGTCAATAGGGCTTTACTGTGCCCTGAATGGTCGTACGCAGCATGAGCCTGCGCTGGTCGGCGGGAAAATCCGTGCGCGCATGCGATGAGCAACGATTGTCCCACAGGAGCAAATCGCCGACGCGCCGCTTGTGCGCATAAACGAACTCTGCCTTCTCCGCGTGATCGAACACGGCTTCGAGTAGAGGCTGCGCCTCCTCGTCGGCCATACCCTCGACGCCGACGCTCATCAGGCGGTTGACGTAGATCGCCTTGCGCTGCGTCTCTTCATGCGTGCGGAAAACCGGATGCGACGCCTGACCGAAGGCTTCCACCCCGTGGCCGTCGCCCTTCTAGGTCGAGCCGTAATTGTAGTGATGCAGCGCGCGCTTGCCCTCGAGCTTTTCGCGGATCGCGGGGTCGAGCGTGTCATAGGCCGCATAGCCGCTGGCGAAGAGCGTGTCGCCGCCTGTGTCGGGGATCTCGACCGAGTAGAGGAAGGTGCCGTTGTGCGGGATCTCGGCATGGATCATGTCGTGGTGGAACATCATCTCGCCGTCCGGCAGTGCGCCGATGGGCTCGCCGTTCTCGCGGATGTTCGAGATCAGCATGATGTTCGGCAAAATGCGGTTGAAGCCCGGCGGGAAGAATTTGGGCGGGCGGCGCAGCGCGCCGATCTCGCCGAAATAGGTGGTGACCTTCAGCAGGTCTTCCTGTTCGAGCTTCTGGTCGGGGAAAACGATGACAAGGTGGTCGAGCCAGGCCTGATAGATGGCCGCCAGCGTCGCCTCGTCCTGCGGCTCACGAAGGTCGATACCGCGCAGCTCGGCGCCTACGTGTGCGCTCAAGGGTAC
>JAQGKN010000240.1 GCA_028290085.1 Hyphomicrobiales bacterium | reverse complement strand
AGGATATCGACGGCAAAGAGCAGGTCACCGATCAGGCCTTTACCGGCAAGGTGGACAAGCCCGGCGGCCATGGGTCGCTCGAATGGGCTGTCTCCTGGCTCGCGGCCGACGACGGCTTCGTCCATTCCTATTGCAACACCATCCCCACGGCGGATGGCGGCACGCATGAAGCGGGCCTGCGCCTCGCGCTGCTTCGCGGCCTCAAGGATCATGCCGAGCGCATCGGCCAGACCAAGCGCGCCTCCAACGTCACGACCGACGACGTCATGGTCACCTGCGCGGCGCTGATCTCTGTCTTCATCCGCGAGCCCGAGTTTCAGGGCCAGAACAAGGGCCGCCTGATGACGGCGGAAGCCTCGCGCATCGTCGAAGGCACGATCCGCGATGCCTTCGACCATTGGCTCGCCGCATCGCCCTCCGCGGCTCTGAAGCTGCTCGACTGGACCATTGATCGCGCTGACGAGCGGCTGCGCCGCCGCGCCGAAAAGGATGTGTCCCGTAAGACCGCCACGCGCAAATTGCGCCTGCCCGGCAAACTCGCGGATTGTTCGAATACATCAGCGCAAGGCTCGGAACTGTTCATCGTCGAGGGCGATTCCGCAGGCGGCTCGGCCAAGCAGGCACGCAACCGCACCAACCAGGCCATCCTGCCGTTGCGTGGGAAAATCCTGAACGTTGCCTCTGCGACGCGCGACAAGCTCGCAGGCAACCAGCAGCTGGCCGATCTCTCTCTGGCTCTGGGCAGTGGCACAGGCTCGCACTACCGCTCGGCCGAACTGCGTTACGACAAAGTCATCGTCATGACCGACGCCGACGTCGATGGCGCGCATATCGCTTCGCTGCTCATCACCTTCTTCTACCGGCAGATGCCCAAGCTGATCGAGGAAGGCCATCTCTACCTGGCGGTTCCGCCCCTCTACAAGCTGACACAGGGCTCGAAAACAGCATACGCCCGCAACGACGCGCATCGCGACGAGCTGATGAAATCGCTGTTCACGGGCAAGGGCAAGGTCGAGACCAGCCGCTTCAAGGGGCTGGGCGAGATGTTGCCGGCGCAGCTGAAGGAAACGACGATGGACCCGCGCAAGCGGACGCTCCTCAAGGTTGTGATCCAGCCAGAAGACAAAGAAGGCACGGCGTCGTCTGTCGAGCGTTTGATGGGCAACAAGCCCGAGGCCCGCTTCACCTTCATCCAGGAACGCGCAGCCTTCGCGGCCGAGAAAGATCTCGTCGACATTTAACGTGAACGGGATGTTTACCAAGATTGCGCATTCTGACTGTGTGGTTTCAAGTCAGGGTGCGCATTCGACATGTTCAGGAAATTTTTCCGCGACGAAAGCGGCTCAACCCTTCAGGTCATTGGCACCACGGCCGGCGCTCTCGCCGTCTGCTTCCTGTTCGCAGCAGCTTTTCTGGAAAAGGCCGTGAACACCATGAAGGGCGACATCGCGCAGAATCGCGCCATGTCGGCACAGGAGCGGCTAGCCAGCCTGCCCCGCCCGAATGGCGCCGGTGGACCCGCGCGCGGTCAGGGCATCGATTATGGCGCAACCGCCAGCATCCCCGGCATCCGCAACGTTATCCTGGACCCCTGCAACGGCATGCCGAAATAGCCGCTAACGTCCCTTCTCACAGGGGGCGGGTGTGGAAAGCGCATTGACTTCTCCCGTTTAAGGTCTATGTCTGCGTTCGGCGTTCCTGGGGCCCGCGCGTGCCCGTTCGCCCGTTCCGCTGCAATCCGAGCAGCGAGGTTTCAGATAATCTGACGCGTCGAAAGCGGCGACCAAGCGAAAGTCGCCCCGCCGCTCTTAGGCTCAATCACGAATGACATTCAACGAACTCGGCCTTAGCGAGAAGGTTTTGCAAGCTGTTGTAGCCTCTGGCTACACGACGCCCACGCCCATTCAGGCGCAGGCCATTCCCCATGCCCTTGCCGGCCGCGACATCCTCGGCATTGCCCAGACGGGCACCGGCAAGACCGCAGCGTTCACGCTGCCGATGCTATCCCGCCTGGAATCAGGCCGCGCCCGGGCGCGCATGCCACGCACTCTCATCCTCGAGCCGACGCGTGAACTCGCCGCGCAGGTCGAAGAGAGCTTCATCAAATATGGCGTGAACCACAAACTCAACGTCGCCCTGCTGATCGGCGGCGTGTCCTTTGCGGACCAGGAAACCAAGATCATGCGCGGCGCTGACGTGCTGATCGCAACGCCTGGTCGCCTGCTTGACTTCTCCGAGCGCGGCAAGCTGCTGCTCACCGGCATCGAAATCCTCGTGATCGACGAAGCCGACAGCATGCACTACATGGGCTTCATCCCCGACATCGAGCGCATCTGCAAGCTCGTTCCTTTCACCCGCCAGACGCTGTTCTTCTCGGCAACCATGCCGCCGGAAATCACGCGCCTGACCGAGACCTTCCTGCACAATCCCGTGCGCATCGAGGTGGCCCGCGCCTCCTCCACCGCGAGCACGATCACGCAGGGGCTCATCGCCTCCCACAGCGGCGGCGCCAAGCGCGAGACGCTGCGCCGCACGATCCGCGACGCTGAGAACCTCAAGAACGCGATCATCTTCTGCAATCGCAAACGCGACGTCGCGATCCTGCACAAATCCCTTCAGAAGCACGGCTTTTCGGCCGGTGCCCTGCACGGTGACATGGACCAGCGCGCCCGCACAGCCTCCCTCGACGCCTTCAAGAATGGCGAAGTGGCCCTTCTCATCTGCTCTGACGTCGCGGCCCGTGGGCTCGACATTCCAGATGTCAGCCACGTTTTCAACTTCGACATGCCGACCCATGCGGAAGATTACGTTCATCGCATCGGCCGCACCGGCCGCGCCGGCAAGAGCGGAACGGCTTATTCCATCGTCACGCGCGCCGACCAGCGCTACATCGACGATATCGAGAAGCTGATTACCCGAAAGATCGAATGGTTCGGCCCGACTCTCGGCGAACTGCCCGCATCGACCTCCACCGACGACGAAGAGCAGCCGCGCGGCCGTGGCCGCCGCGAGCGTTCGCCCTCCCGTGGCCGCGAGCCGCGCGAGCATCGTGAGCCCCGCGAGGCTCGTGCGCCGCGCCCGGTCGATGAAGCGCAGCCTGTGGTTCAGGAAGCCGCGCCCGCTCCAGCGCCCCGCGCGCCGCGTGAGGAACAGCAGCCGCGTCGCACCGACGGTCGCAGGCCCGAGGGCCGTACGCGTGAGCCGCGTCCGGAAGCGCGTCCCGAGCCGCGCCGCGTCGAGGCTCGCCCCGACAACCGCAACGACCAGCGCCCGAACGCCCGCCGTCATCGCGACGACGACGATACGCCGGTCATTGGTCTGGGCGATCATATCCCCTCCTTCCTGCTTCGGCCCGTCAAGCTGAAGCCCCTGAAGGTCGGCTCGGAAGACTGAGCCGCCAAAGCATCGTTCCTCCTTGTGCCTGCGCTGAGAGCGTTTAAGCTCTCAGCTCAAAGTCGGACCTGACCACGCCAAAGGGCGTGGCAGGGAACGGCCCGGAGGAAACGATGATATTCAAGCTGGGCACCCTGTTCAGGGCTGCCGCCCTGACCATTCCCTTGATCTCGAGCCCTGTGTTCGCCGCCGACGTCGTCAACGTCGGCTCTGTCGGCAACAGCGGCGATGTGGGCTTCTATCTCGCCGAAGCGCGGGGCTATTTCGCCGCCGAAAACCTCGACGTGAAGCTCAACGTGTTCGATTCGGCCGCGAAGATGATCGCGCCTCTGGGAACCGGCGAGCTGGACGTCGGCAGTGGCGCCGCATCGGCCGGCCTCTACAACGCAGCCGCGCGCAGGATCGACATCCGGGCCGTGGCAGACCGTGGACGCACCGCGCCCGGCTACCAGTACCAGACCCTGATGATCCGCAAGGACCTGATCGATTCGGGCCGCGTGAAGAGCTACGCCGATCTCAAGGGCCTGAAAATCGCGGCCGCCGCTCCCGGCGTCACCTCGCTATCCGTCATCAACGAAGCCATGAAAAAGGGTGGCCACACCTATGCGGACGCCGACACCGTGTTCCTCGGCTTTCCCTCGCAGGTCGCCGCCTTCCAGTCCAAGGCCATCGATGCCTCGATGATGGTGGAGCCCTTCGGCACCAAGCTCGTCAACGACGGGACGGCCGTGCGCTGGGTTTCGACGGAAGACTTCTACCCCAACGACCAGATCTCGATGATTTTCTACGGCGACAAATTCGCCAAGGAGAAAACCGACATCGCCCGCCGCTTCATGAAAGCCTATGTGCGCGGCGTGCGTGACTACAACGATGCCCTGGAAAACGGCCAATGGGCGAAAAACGCCAAGGCCGAAGAGGTCATCGCCATCCTGTCGAAAAACCTCGGCATGAAGGTCGAGCAATTGCGCGGCATCTTCCCCCACGCCTGCAACGTGGACGGACGCCTCGATATCGACAGCATGAAAAAGGACCTCGCCTTCTTCAAGGAACAGGGACTCGTCGGCGACAAGAACGCCAATGTCGATGCAATCGTCGACATGTCCTTCGTGGAAGCTGCTGTGAAGGATCTGGGGCCCTACAAGCCGGCGAAGTAAGACGGCAAGGCGGCCCTCAGGGCGTCATTGCGAGGAGCAAAGCGACGAAGCAATCCAGGAGTCGCGAGATCGCTCTGGATTGCTTCGCCTACGGCTCGCAATGACGACAACGGAGGTATCGCCTCACCTACCCCATCAACTCGGCACTCGCAGGCTCGATGGCCACGCTCTCGCCGCAGCCGCAGGCCGAGGTCTGGTTCGGGTTGTTGAACACGAAGCCGGACGACAGCTTCGAGACCTGGAAATCCATCTGCGTTCCCAAAAGGAACAGGATCGCCTTGGGGTCGATGAGGACGCGCACGCCCTTGTCCTCGACCACTTCGTCGTGAGGGCCGACGGCATCGGCGAATTCCATTGTGTAGGACATGCCGGCGCAGCCGCCGTTCTTCACGCCGACGCGCAGGCCGGCGATGGGCTTGTCAGCCTGGCCAATGATCTCACGCACACGGTCGGCCGCTGCGTCAGTCAACGAAACGACCTTGAAGCGCGACTTGGGACTGGACATTCTTATCTCCCTCAGCCGGGTTCAAGGCCCGGCGAATGAGTTCACCCTTATAAAGTAGCACAGCAACGCAGAGGTTGCCTCACCACATGTCCAGCGCAACCTTGGCCTCGTCGGACATGCGGCTCTGATCCCACGGCGGATCGAACACCATATGCGCCTTGGCTCCGGACACGCCGGGCACCGCGCTGACCGCGTTCTCGACCCATTGCGGCATCTCGCCTGCCACCGGACAGGCCGGGGCCGTCAGCGTCATGTCGATGTTCACGAAGCACGAGTCGTCGATATCGATCTTGTAGATCAGCCCAAGCTCGTAGACGTCGACCGGGATTTCCGGGTCGAACACGGTCTTGAGCGCCACCACGATCTCTTCCGTGAGACGGTCGAGTTCGGCGGGCGGGATTGCCTCGGCAAGCGCAAGATCGGGCCGGTTTGGCTGGAACTCGCTCTGGTTGGTCTCGGCCATGGGTGTCAATCCTTACGCGAACAGAGCTTCTGCCTTGGCGAGCGCCTCGACCAGGGCCTCGACTTCCTCCTGCGTGTTGTAAAGCGCGAAGGAAGCACGGCAAGTCGATGTCACGCCGAAGCGAGACATCAGCGGCATGGCGCAATGGGTGCCGGCGCGCACAGCGACGCCGGACCGGTCGATCACGGTCGCCACGTCATGCGCATGGGCGCCCTTCATTTCGAAGGAGACGATGGCTCCCTTCCCCGGCGCCGTGCCGAAGATGCGGATCGAATTCAACCGCGACAGGCGCTCCTGTGCATAGGCGCCGAGCGCGGTCTCGTGCGCACGGATGCGGTCGCGCCCGATGTTCTGCATATAGTCGAGCGCGGCCCCAAGCCCAATCGCCTGGACGATGGGCGGCGTGCCCGCCTCGAAACGATGCGGCGGCGTGTTGTAGGTGACGCGATCCATCGTCACCGTCTCGATCATCTCGCCACCACCGTTGAACGGCGGCAGCTTCTCCAGCCATTCGCGCTTGCCGTAGAGCACGCCGATGCCGGTGGGCCCATAGACCTTATGGCCCGTGAACACGTAAAAATCCGCGTCCAGATCGCGCACGTCGACATCGAGATGCACGGCCCCCTGCGAGCCATCGACCATGACAGGGATGCCGCGCGCATGGGCAATGCGGATGATTTCCTTCACCGGCACCACCGTGCCGAGCACGTTGGACATATGCGTGATCGCGACGAGCTTCGTGCGCGCGGTGAGCGTGCGTTCGAACTCCTCGATCGAGAAGCGGCCTTCGTCGTCAACGTCGACCCATTTCAGCACCGCGCCTTTGCGCTCGCGTTGAAAATGCCAGGGTACGATGTTGGAATGATGCTCCATGATCGAGAGCACGATCTCGTCGCCCTCGCGAATGAAGGCTTCGCCGAAGGAGGCTGCGACCAGATTGATCGCCTCTGTGGCCGAGCGCGTGAAGACGATCTCGTCCGTGGACTCGGCATTGAGGAAGGAGCGCACCTTCTCGCGCGCGCCCTCAAAAGCTTCGGTCGCGGCATTGGCGAGATAATGCAAGCCGCGATGCACGTTCGCATATTCATGCTCGTAGACATGCACCATGCGATCGATGACCTGACGCGGCTTTTGCGCGGAGGCGGCATTGTCGAGATAGACGAGCTGCTTTCCATAGGGACGTTCCGACAGGATCGGAAAATCCTTGCGAATGGCCTGCACGTCATAGGGCGTCGACATGTCCATCAGTCTCTCCGCTCTGCAAGCCACACCGCAATATGCGCCGTCAGCATGTCGCGCAGGCCTTCGTGGCGCACGTAGTCTGTAGCCTCGTCCACAAAGGCTTCGAGCAGCATGGCCTCGGCCTCGGGCTTCGGGATGCCGCGCGACTGCGCATAGAAGACCTGCTCGTCGTCGAGCTGTGCCACCGTCGCACCATGTCCGCAGACGACGTCGTCAGCGAATATTTCCAGCTCCGGCTTGTTGTTCATCGACGCGCCATCCGAAAGGAGAATCGCCTGGCTCTTCATCTTGCCATCGGTCTTCTGCGCACCCGGCGCGACAATCACCTTGCCCTGGAAGACGCCGGTCGCATCACCATCGAGCACGAACTTGAAATATTCGCGGCTCTCGCAATGCGGAGCGATGTGCTCGACAATCATCGTCGTGTCGGAATGATCACGGCCCTTCAGCAGGTTGGATCCCGAGAACTGCGCCTTGGCATATTCGCCATCAAAGCGAACGAAGGCCTGACGCCGCATCAATCCGCCGCCACGCGCAAGCGTGAAGGAGGAGAGATCGCAGCCGTGTCCCAATGTGACCAGCAGGTGCGCGACCTGCGAGGATGCGGGCGACGATTGCGCGGGCACGAACACATGATCCAGCACCGCGTCTGTGCCGAGGTTCACGACGAGCGCGACATTCCGCTGCTCAGCCTGCGCGCCCTCGGTCGCATCCGTCTCGACCAGCGTCAGTTTGGCCCCGGCGCCGAGGCGCACGAGCGAGCGCTGATAGAGCGATTGCGCTTCGTCATTGGTGCTGATCGTGACGATCTCGATGGGCTCGGCAACCTGCGTGCCCGCCGCCACGTCGATCACGACACCGCCCTGCATGAAGGCGGAGTTCAGCGCCAGTACGGAGTCGCCACTGCCCAGACCCGGCGCAGCGAGCGCCTCGATCAGATCGGGAGCGCCCTCTTCCAGCACGTCTGCGAGCGCGCGAACTGACACGCCTTGCGGCACGCGCGCTATGTCGGACAGGCTGGAGATATAGAAGCCATCGACCAGCACAATGCGCACGGCATCGACACCCTCGACGCGCGGCGCGAGAGCCTCCAGCCGCGCGCCCTGAGCGAGAACGGCAGTCGCCGACGGCACGGCCGCGACCGGCAGCGCCTCGCGCAGCGCCTGACGCAAATCGGTGTAATGCCACGCCTCGACGCGGCGATGCGGCAGCCCCGCGTTGAGGAACAGGCCGAAGGCGTTGTCGCGCAGACGTGCAACATCGTGCTGGCCTGCGAGGGTCGCGCGCGCAGTTTCGTAATCGGCCGCGATCTTCATTTCGGCCGGTGTCCGCATTGGTGTCACCTGCGCATTCATCAGGCCGCCTCGCCGATATATCCGGCATAACCGGTCTTCTCGAGCTCGAGTGCCAGATCCTTGCCGCCCGTCTTCACGATGCGCCCAGCCGACATCACATGCACGCGGTCGGGCACGATGTAATCGAGCAGCCGCTGGTAATGCGTGATGACGAGGAAGCCGCGATGCGGCGAACGCAGCGCGTTGACGCCTTCCGAGACGATGCGCAATGCGTCGATGTCGAGGCCGGAATCGGTCTCGTCAAGGATTGCGAATTTCGGCTCCAGCAGCGCCATCTGGAGAATTTCCATGCGCTTCTTCTCGCCACCGGAAAAGCCGACATTGAGCGCACGGCGCAACATGTCCTGCGCAACACCGAGCTTGTCGGCGCCTGCACGCACGCGCTTCATGAACTCGGGCGTGGACAGAGCCGCTTCGCCGCGCGCCTTGCGCTGTGCGTTCAGCGACGCCTTGAGGAAGGTCATCGTTGTCACGCCGGGAATTTCCAGCGGATATTGAAAGGCGAGAAAAACGCCCTTGGCCGCGCGCTCGGACGCATCGAGTTGCAGCAGATCGACACCGTCGAGCAGCACTTCGCCTTCGGTCACCTCGTAACCCGCACGGCCCGAGATGACATAAGAGAGCGTCGACTTGCCGGAACCGTTCGGGCCCATGATGGCCGCGACTTCGCCGTCGGCGACGGTCAGCGTCAGGCCGTTGAGGATCTTCTTGCCGTCGATCTCGGCATGGAGGTTCTTGATCTCGAGCATGTTGGTTCGTGTCCGTCTGGTTTTTCGGTGGCGGACCCGTTACCGGTGGAGGCCGGGTCCGCGAAAGGGCTGGGAAATGGGGTGAGCCGGGCCTCAGCCCACAGATCCCTCGAGCGAAATCGAGATGAGTTTCTGCGCTTCGACCGCGAATTCCATCGGCAGCTGTTGCAGCACGTCGCGCACGAAGCCGTTGACGATGAGGGCTGTCGCCTCCTCCGCCGAAAGCCCGCGCTGCATGCAATAGAACAGCTGATCGTCGGAAATTTTCGACGTCGTCGCCTCATGCTCGAACACCGCGCTGGCGTTCTTCGCCTCGATGTAGGGGATCGTATGCGCGCCGCAGGTGTCGCCGATCAGCAGCGAGTCGCAATTGGTGAAATTGCGCGCATTGGTCGCCTTGCGATGCGCCGACACCTGTCCGCGATACGTGTTGTTCGAACGCCCCGCCGAGATGCCCTTCGAGATGATGCGGCTCGTCGTATTCTTGCCGAGATGGATCATCTTGGTGCCGCTGTCGACCTGCTGGCGGC
>JAQGKN010000234.1 GCA_028290085.1 Hyphomicrobiales bacterium | reverse complement strand
CCGTCATTGCGAGCCGCAGGCGAAGCAATCCAGACAGCGCCTTGCGATTCCTGGATTGCTTCGTCGCTTTGACGGCACCGGCGTTTTTGCAAAGGCGAAATCCTTCTCCCAGAGGGAGAAGGTGGCCGTGGAACGGCCGGATGAGGGGTTTCGGCCTACCAGAGCTGAGAACGTAACCCCTCATCAGTCGGCTCCACCGACAGCTTCTCCCACCGGGAGAAGCAGGCCGCGTTCTATCTTGATGGTGGTGGAAGACAGCCGCATTCACGTTGCCCTCGCCTTCAGCCGGTCCGACAATTCGCGCGTCGAGGGGACGCGGCGATGTTCTTCAGCTGCGCGTGCTTCGTCGCGCGCCAGATTGTCGATGATGGCGAGAAGCGCCTTTCGCATGGACGCGATCTCCTGTTCGCCGAGGCCATGCACGGCGATGCTGTTGACCTCTTCGGCGAGCGGCACGAGCTTGCTGCGCAGGGCGTGACCCTCCTTCGTCAGAAAGATAAAGACCTGCTTGCGGTCGCCGGCTTTTTGTCTGCGCTCGATATAGCCGAGCTTTTCCATGGTGCGAAGGGCCGAAAAGGTGGTCGGCTCCATCACGCCCGCATGCTCGCTCAACGCGCGTTGTGTGATGCCGTCATGGTTCCAGAGAATGCGCAGGAAGGTCCAGTGCCCGAAGGAGACAGAGTGCTCCGCGAGGCGCATCTGCAAGGCACGGCCGAGCCCACGACTGGCGTCCTTGATGAGATGGGCGAGCCTGTCGTCGGGCACGGACTCCCGCCAGTGATGCAGGATTTTCTGCGTGAGGGCGGGAGCGCTGCGCTTGCGGGGCGGCTCAGACATGGAGGCCGCCTTTCGCCGTCGGCAGCCCGACCTGATGCTTCAGCTCGATCTCGCGGCCTTCCGAAGCCGATTGCAGGATGGCGAGGCAGACTTCCATCGTTGCCATGCTCCACTCGCCTGAATGCAATGGCGGAGTGCCATCGAGCACGGCGGCGACGAGTTCGTCCATCACTTCGGAGCGCGGCACGCCGGGCGGCGCGATGGGCTCGAAGCTGCGCTCCAGGTCGGCGTAGATTTGCACGCCCTCGGAATTGGGCCTGAGGTCACCGTGTGCGCACGATGCGATCAGGAGGCCGAAATTCTGGTGCTTCCTGCCTGCAGGCACCGACGTGTCGGCATAGGCCTCCCCGCCGTAATTGCGAGCCTCTTTCAGTGCCGTCTCCTGCGCCAGATCGGGCGCGTTGCGCAGGGCCGCGCGAGACGCGCCGTAATTGTCGGGGTCTTTCGCCAGACCGCTCTCCGCGTACCAGCCGGAGAATTCGTCCGAATCGAAATGCGCATAGCCGCTGTAGGTCATGGTCGCGACCACTCCATCCTCGAAGGTGAGGAAGGCCGTGTAGGCTCCTTCGGTCGGGCGCGACTTGTCCCATATGCCTGTCGCCGCGCGCACGCTTTTCACCTTGCCGCCGCCGATGAGGCGGATCATCTCGACCTGGTGCGGCGCCTGATTGTAGACCGCGCCGCCACCCGCCGCCGTGTCGAGTTCCTCGGGCCGGCGTGGGCGATAGAGGAAGTCGGTGAAGTTCATGGCCGTGATCATGCGCAGCCGCCCATAGGCGCCGCTGGCAACGAGGTCGCGCGTTTTCTGGATCGGGGCGTCGAAGGAATGGCTGTGCCCGACCAGCAGATGCGTGCCCGCCGCGCGCGTCGCCGCGATCATGGCGCGGCATTCCTCGAGGCTGAGCGCCATAGGCTTTTCCACCAGCGCATGTTTGCCGTGTGCGGCGGCGATGGCAACCTGCGGCGCATGGAACTGATGGGGCGAGGCGATGTAGATAGCGTCCACATTCGGATCGGCGCACAGCTCTTCCACTGTCGCATAGGGCCGCGCATTGAAGTCGGCCGCGAAACGGTCGCGCGCCTCTGCGCGCGGATCTGCACCCGCCACGATCTCGATGCGCGGATCGCCGCGAAACGTCGGGATCATGAAGGAGAAAGCGCGGCCGAGCCCCGCGATCCCCAGTCTCACCTTGCGTTGGCTCATGCGCCCTCCTCCTGGTCGCTTTCAGAGATCGAGCACGAGTTCGTCGCTGATGGCGCGCGACACGCAGACCATGATGTTTTCAGTCTTCTCGTAATCCGCCAGGACGAGATCGCGATGATCGGGCTCGCCTTCGAGCAGCTTTGTGCGGCAGGAGCCGCACGTGCCGCTTTCGCATGAGCTTGGCACGGCATGGCCGTGGTCGCGCAGGACTTCCAGAATTGTTTTCCCCACGGGCACTTCATAGGTTTCGCCGCTCCTGGCGAGCTTGACCGTGAAGGGCTTGTCCTCCGGCTTGGTCATGGCGCCCGGCGGCGTGAAATCCTCGAAGTGTATGCGGGCGGACGACCAGTGACCGGTCATGTCGCGCACCGCTTGCATGAGGCCGCGTGGACCGCAGCAATAGAGATGTGCTGCGCCGGGCTTTTCGAGCACGGGCCAAAGATCGAGCGAATTGTTCGGATCGCCCTCGTCATGGTGGATGGTCACCATGCCGCGAAATTCCGGGGCTTTCAGCTCATCCAGAAAAGCTGTCGTGGCGGCGCTGCGCGAGAGATAGAACAGTTTGAAACGGCCGAGACCGCTGGAGCGGATCTGCCGGATCATCGACAGGATCGGCGTGATGCCGATGCCGCCTGCGATGAAAAGATATTGCGGCGCAGTCGCGAGTGCGAAATCGTTGCGCGGGGCGGAGACCATGATCTCATCGCTGATCTTGGCGTTGTCAATCAGGCTGACCGAGCCGCCGCGACCACCTGCTTCGCGCTTCACCGCGATGCAATAGCGATCACGCTCTTCAGGATCGTTGCAAAGCGAATATTTGCGGAGCTCGCCGTTGGGCACGATCAGTGACACATGCGCGCCCGCCGTGAATTCCGGCAGTTCGGCTCCGTCGGGATGGCGCAGTTCGAAAAATTCGATATCGTCGGCGGCGCGCCGCTTTTCCGCGATGCGCAGCGCCATCATGTCGGCCTCGTTCGCCACGTCGATGTCCTCCCTGGCTCAGCTGTCGCGCTTCGCCACGCTGTTTTCCGGGTTATTACTTAGACATCTAATTATTTTTGCGCAAGAGGTCATTGGACCGTGGACAAGGCTTTCGTGGCGCGTTAAGTTGATACTTAGAGAGCTAAGAACCCGGCATGGACGCAGATCCGCCGGCCAGACGAAGGATACCCATGCTCACCCAACAGGAAAACGACCTTCTGTGCCGTGTCGAGGGCGATGCTTCGATGGGCCACATCATGCGCCGCCATTGGCTGCCCGCCTGCCTGATCGAGGAAGTGCCGGAGCCGGATGGCGACCCCGTGAAGATCCGCCTGCTGGGTGAGGATCTCGTCGTGTTCCGAGATCCGGACGGACGCGTCGGCGTACTCGATGAAATGTGCCCGCACCGGCGCGCTTCGCTGGTCTTCGGCCGCAATGAGGAATGCGGTCTGCGCTGCCTCTATCATGGGTGGAAGATCGACGTGGACGGCAATGTGCTGGAAATGTCCTCCGAGCCTCCGGGCAGCGGCTTTGCCGAGAAGGTGAAGCACAAATCCTATCCGACGCGCGAGGCCGCCGGTTTCGTCTGGACCTACATGGGCCCGGCGGAAGAGATGCCGGAGTTTTCGCCACCCGTGTTCCAGCCCTCCGCCGACACGCGCATATCGATTGCCAAGATCCACATCGACTGCAACTGGGCGCAGATCCTCGAAGGCGCGATCGACTCCGCGCACAGCTCCAGCCTGCATTCGTCGGACATGGTGCCCGCGCGCGTCGCAGGCGCCGAGGCGACGGATGTGAACTGGCTGCGCCCGTCTACAGACAAGGCGCCGCGCCTGCAGGTGCAGCACACGAGCTTCGGCTTCCGCTATGCGGCGATCCGGCGTCCGATCAACAATCCAGCGACGCATGATTACATCCGCA
>JAQGKN010000220.1 GCA_028290085.1 Hyphomicrobiales bacterium | reverse complement strand
AGGATCATACCGCCGAAGACCGGAGTTCCGACATCGCGACGCGCCAGTTGCGAGGCACCTTCCGCAACGACAAGCGGATACAGCCCGAGGATGAAAGCAAGCGACGTCATCATGACCGGGCGGAACCGCAGACGCGCTCCCTCCGCCGCAGCCTCGTGCAGTGGGACGCCTTTTTCACGCTGCTCCTTGGCGAATTCGACAATCAGAATGCCGTTCTTCGCCGCCAGGCCGATAAGCACGATCATGCCGATCTGTGCGTAGAGATCGAGCGTCAGATGACCGAGATAAAGCGCGCCCAGCGCGCCGAATACGCCGATGGACACGGACAGCAGAACCGGGACCGGGATCGTCCAGCTCTCGTAAAGCGCGACCAGGAACAGGAAGGCAAAGAGCACAGCGAGGCCCAAAATCATCGCGGTCTTGCCCTCGGCACGTTTTTCCTGAAACGCGGTGTCGGTCCATTCGCCGGCATAGGCAGCAGGCAGTGTCTTTGCGGCGACCGCCTCCATCGCTTTCAGGGCCTGTCCCGATGAAACGCCTGGCGCGGGTGCGCCTTGCACGGTGATGGCGCGCAGATTGTTGTAGCGAATCAGGGCAGGGGGGCCGACGACGACGCGCACCTCGAGCACGCTGCGCAAGGGCACCATCTTGCCCTCATTGTTGCGCACGTTGATGCGGTAGATGTCGTCGATGCCTGACCTGTCCTTGGCCTCGGCCTGCACTTGCACCTGCCACGTGCGTCCAAACAGATTCACATCGTTGACGTAGTAGCCGCCGAGTGAAGCTTGCAAAGCCTGAAACACGCTGTTCATGGAAACGCCGAGAACTTCGACCTTCTGCCGGTCGATGTCGAGAAACAGCGATGGATTCGTGGCAGAGAATGTACTGAACACGCCTCTCAATTGCGGGTCTTCGTTGGCAGCAATGGTTAAGCCGCGCAACACCTGCGCAAGCGCCTTGGAGTCGCCGCCGCGCAGATCCTGCAGCACATAGCTGAAGCCGCCGCCTGTGCCGAGACCAATGATCGGAGGTGGCGCCAGAGGCACGATCCGGCCTCCCTCGATTTGCGCGAACTTGGGCGCCAGCCGCGCCATGGTGGCCGCCGCGCTGAGTGATTTGTCCTTGCGCTCTTCGAAGGATTTCAGAGTCACAACAAAAAAGGCGGCGTTCGATTGCGAATAATTGTCGATGAAGTTGAGGCCGATCACCGAGGTAAAATCAGCCACGGCTTCGTCTTGCCGCAACACGTCTTCCGCGCGTCGCACGATTTCGGCGGTTCGCGCGACGGAAGACCCATCCGGCGATTGTACGACGATGAAGAAAGCACCTTGATCGTCCTCGGGCAAAAACCCCGTCGGAGTCATCTTCATCAGAGCGCCGATGCCGACAAACGCGGCGCCGCAGAGGACAAGCCCAATGATCGAGATGCGCACCAGACGCGCCGCGGCAACTCCGTATGCGTCGCGCACCCGGTCGATCGCGCGCATGATCATCCCCATGACGCCGCGCTGCGGCCCATGGTGCGGACGCAACAGCACACCGCAAAGGGCAGGCGACAACGTCAGTGCATTGACGGCGGACAACAGCATCGCAACTGCGACCGTGACCGTGACCGCGAACTGGCGGAACAATTCACCTGAAATTCCCGGGATAAACGCGACCGGAACAAACACAGATAACAGCACGAGCGTAATCGCGATGATCGGCGCAGTGATCTCTTTCATGGCCTTCTTGGCGGCATCTGCCGGACTGAGATCTGGCTCCTCCGCCATGACGCGCTCGACGTTCTCGACGACCACGATAGCGTCGTCCACGACAATGCCGATGGCCAGCACAATGGCCAGCAGCGACACGGAATTCGCGGAATAGCCGAATGCCTTCAACGCCACGAACGTGCCGATCAGGCTCACGGGAACGGCGAGGGTCGGGATAAGCGTCGCACGCAGGCTGCCGAGGAAAATGAAGACGACCAGAACGACGAGAATGAACGCCTCGATCAGCGTTTTCTGCACCTCATGGATTGTCTCGCGCACAAAGGTTGTCGGATCGTAAGTCGTCTTCCAGGCGAGATCGTCGGGGAACCGTTTCGACAATTCCTCAATGCGCTTGCGTACGGCATCCAGCGTCGTGATCGCATTGGCGCCCGGGGATTGATAGATCGCCATCACCGACGCCGCACCGCCGTTCAAACGGGTCTCGCGGTCGAGGCTGGTGGCCCCGAGTTCCAGACGCGCGACATCGCCCAGACGCAGCACCGATCCGTCCGGATTGCTGCGAATAACAATCTGCGCGAATTCGTCCACGGAAGTCAGGCGTCCTTGCGTCTGGATGTTGAGCTGCAATGTCTGGTCGTCCGAGATAGGGCGCGCACCGATACGGCCCACGGCGGCCTGCACATTCTGCGACTGGATTGCGGAGATGAGATCGCCTGTCGTCAGCCCGAGCCCGGTCAGCCGATCGGTGTCGATCCACGCCCGCATGGCGTAATCCTGCGGCCCCCACAGACTGGCGTCGCCGACGCCGGGCGTGCTGCGCACTTGATCGAGAATGTTGATGGTGACGTAATTGGACAGGTACAGCGGATCGAGTGTGTTCTTGGGCGAGTAGAAGGCGATCACGCCAAGCAGCGCCGACGACTTCTTCTTGACCGTGATACCCTGCCGCTGCACCTCTTGCGGAAGCTTCGACACAGCGACCTGCACGCGATTATTCACGTTGACCGCATTGATGTCGGGATCGGTGCCGAGTTCAAACGACGCGATGAGCGAGTAGCTGCCATCGTCGCCGCTGACGCTCTTCATGTAGATCATCTTGTCGACGCCCACGACCTGCGCTTCGATGGGCTGGGCAACCGTCGCATCTACAACGGCGCCCGATGCGCCGGGATAAGACGTCGTTACCGAAACCTGCGGTGGAACGATATCCGGATATTGCGCAACCGGGATCGACAGCAAGGCAACGAGGCCCGCGATGGTCGTGACGATGGCAATGACGATGGCGAGGCGGGGCCGGTCGATAAAAACCCATGACAGCATTGCCTAGGCTCCCCCAAGCTCTTTGGGCGCAGGTCTCGCACGAACGGGTGAGCCGGCGCGCACTGTCTGCAGGCCCTCCACGATCACCTGATCGCCCGCCGCGAGCCCGTCCTCGACAACGATGTCGGAACCTGCTTCCGCACCCAGCTTGACGCGCTTCACGACGGCTTTTCCGTCCTGAACCACGAAGACATAAGTGCCACCCTGGTCGGCGATCAACGCGGATTGGCGCACCACGAGCTTATTGTCAGGTGTTCCGCTTTCGAGAAGCACGCGGACCAACTGTCCGTCTGTGAGGTTGCCCGCAGGATTTGGCATTCTGGCACGCGCGATCACCGTATCCGTCGTGCGGTCCACGCTCACGTCGAGGAAGTCGATTTGCCCGGTCTGATCATACGTGCTGCCGTCCGAAAACTGGATCTGCACCTTGATGCTTTTGAGATCGACCTTCTGCGCCGTATCTCCACGACGCAGGAATTCGCGTTGGCTCACCGGAAAGGTCACATACATCGGGTCCTGGCTCACGATGATCGCCAGCGGACCCGAGTCCGGACCGACCACGTTGCCTTTGGTTACAGATGTACGTCCGATGCGGCCGGTGATCGGGGCGGTGATCGCCGTATAACCCAAATTGATTTTGGCAGTCTGCAGATTGCCCTGATCGCTGAGGATCGTCGCCTTGGCCCGTTGTTCCTCAGCGCGTGCCTTGTCGCGGTCGACCGCCGTTCCGGCCTTTTTGCTGAGGAGTTCCTCTGCGCGGTCGAGCTGCAGCTCTGCGAGTTGATGGGTCGCGATACTGCGGTCGAGCGCACCCTGTGCCTGCTGCACATCGGCTTCGAACAACCCTTTTTCGATGCGGTACAGGGGATCTTCCTCGTGGACGAGCATGCCCTCCGTGAAGAGAACAGCATCTACAAAACCCTTGACGCGTGCGCGGATTTCGACCCGCCCGATCGCCTCGACCCGGCCCACGAAGGTCGACGTTTTCGAGATGGCGTGCGACTCGACCGGCGCCGTAGCAACCGGAATAGGGGGGGGGGCCGCTGGTTGTGACCAGGCGGACCCCGCAAGTTGCACGACGAGACAGGCGCAAAAGATGGGGGCGATGAAACGATCGACAGCTGTAGCCATGGCGAGGCTTTCCAGTTGTTCTCAAAATCGGCTGTGCCCGAGAAGCGACCCCTCGGCGCAGAGAAGCAACATAGAACCTGAAATTCGGTCGGCGATACCGTTCCTTTAGCTAAGTACGTTTCTGACAAATTGCGCGGATGAGGCTCCCTATATCCTTCGACATATGGAGGAACGAAAGTCCTCCGATCTCATGCCAAAAATCGTCAGTGGACATCCGGTACGCGCCGATAGGCGTAATCGGGCTCGATATAACCCTCGGCCTTCTGCCGCTTTGGCAACTTGACCTTGTCGCGGTGCGGGGCCTCGTATGGGATGTTGAAGAGTATGTGCGTGAGTATGTTCAGTCGCGCTCGTTTCTTGTCGTCCGAATTCGCGACGTACCATGGCGCCCACGCCGTGTCCGAAGCCATGAACATGTCGTCGCGCGCTCGCGAATAATCGTACCAGCGGCTGTAAGACTTGAGGTCCATCGGCGAGAGCTTCCAGATTTTTCGCGGGTCGGAAATCCGCTGCTCCATCCGGCGCGTCTGTTCGTCCGGGCTAACCTCCAGCCAGTATTTGAGGAGGATCACACCCGATCCGACAATGGCTTTTTCGACACCAGGAGCGGTCGCCAGAAAGCCCTTCAGCTGTTCGTCCGTGCAATAGCCCATGACACGCTCGATGCCGGCACGATTGTACCAGCTACGGTCGAAGATCACGATCTCGCCAGCTGCCGGGAGATGTGGGAGTTAGCGCTGCACGAACATCTGCGATTTCTCGCGCTCGGTCGGCGGGGGCAGGGCGATCACCCTGAAGATGCGCGGGCTGACGCGGTCGACAAGCGCCTTGATGACACCTCCCTTGCCGGCCCCGTCACGCCCTTCAAACACTATGCACACCTTGGCACCGGTATGCTGCACCCAAAGCTGCAGCTTCACCATTTCGGCGTGAAGCTTTTTCAGTTCGCGGTCGTAGGCCTTACGTTTGAGAGGCTTTTTGATGACAGCGTCCATGACACGCCCTCCTGCACGCAGCGCTAATGCTCGGTTGCGCTTGCCCAGCTCAGGAAGAATCCGACATCGCCGGGCATGCCATGCGGCCAGTCGATTATCATCGCCTTAAGCTTGTACTTTGCGGGTCGAAGTTCATCGCGCCAGAACTCATAGGCTTGTCGAGGCCGGCCGGTCAGTGTGTCAGGCCAGCCGTCTTCTGAATTGTTGATCGCGCGGCCATTGTCCGTGCACAGCGCGTTGGGAAACCGCATGACCATGATCTCGGTCTCGCCGCGCTTGGCTGCCTGTCGCGTCGACGAAACAAGCCTTTTCTTCAGCTTGGCGATCACTTCGTCTGTGACCTCGATCGGCTTCGAGAATGTTTCGAGCATGTCTTTCTGCGCGCGTTCCGCGCGTGCCACGGCATCGTCGCCGCCGGCGGCCTCCGCCATTGCCATCTGGCGCATGTAGGCGCGCAACTCGTCAGCGCTCATGAACGCTTCGTCACCGAGCGCTTCGTGCTTTTCGTCTTTCGGTGCGGACGTGAGGGACATGGACAACTCCTGTGATCGACTCTCAGGTCGTCAAGTCTTGAGCAGAGCATTACAAGCATCCCCCTGCTCATCGAAAATAAACGCGAAAGCATCGCGTGCCTTGCGCTGTATCAAATACAACTCTGCAGCCCAGTCACACCATGAGTGCGAATTGGAGTGGCGCAAATGGCCGTTATCGATTTTGAGCTGATTTCGCCGGAACGTGTCGTCCTGACCGGGGAGATGAAATCAATCGTGCTTCCCGGCAGTGAAGGCGAGATGACGATCATGTCTGGCCATGAACCTCTGGTGACGGTGCTCCAGGTAGGAATGATCGTTCTGACAGATGTTCAAGACCGAAAGCGTCGCGCGTTCGTCTGGGGCGGGTTCGCGGAAATCACCGGCCGCACCGTCACGGTGTTGGCGGAGCGCACGTTATCTCCCGACGATATTTCACGCGACACCCTCGACCGGGAAATCGCGAGCATGGATCTCATTATTGAGACAGCTGGAAGCGAAACATCACGGCACGAAGCTGAAGCTGCCCGCCACCGTCTTCTGCTGGTGAGGGAGACGCTGACGATCTAGCGCGGCACGTTATTCGTTCACGTCGTAGACTTGGCCTGAGTGATCGCAAGAGCCATCAACTCGGACATCTTTCGACGGATCTGCTCCTTGGACCCAGCAGCGTGCGCAGCCTGAAAGTCCGCGTAGATAATTTCCAACAGCGCTTCATCGGCGGAGGTCACGATCGTACTGTTACTGATCTTGTCCACGTAAGCGCTGGCGGCATCACCGCTGAGCTCGAGTTGTTCGGCCGCCCAACGTCCTAACGCCCGATTGCGCCGGGCGAGCGCACGGAAACGCGTCTCTTCGCCATGCGCGAATACGTCCTCGTAAGCTTTCTCACGGTCGCCGAAAAGCGGCATGGCGATCTCCCGTTAAATAGAACTGCCAGGCAATGCTGATCTGAAGCATATGTCTATAAGTACCACATGGTCATTCCATGACATTGCGCTGCGTCAATGCCCGTTGGACCATGGCCAATAAGCTTTCGCCTACCGATCTTATTCATCTGGCATCGCGAGTTCCGTTGCGGAAGGGTTGCACATGAGTGACGCGGATGCACTATCGGCCCCTCGCCACGGGACCACCAATCCTGCGCTGATCGCCTGCGCATACTGGGTGGATACCTGGCAAAGGTCCATTCTCATGCTCGACACGCTCCGTCAGCGGGGCAACACCTATCTTGAACAGGCCGAAAAGATTGCGCCTCATGTCCTGAGTTTCGGGGCAGATCTGGTGCTCGATGGGCGCGAGTTCGAGCGGCCTGTCAATTATCTGCTTGCGCGGATCCGTCCGCCAGAGGGCGTGAAGATCGACCACAATAAGCGACCGTTCATCGTCTTCGATCCACGCGCGGGTCATGGACCTGGGATTGGTGGCATGAAACAGGATAGCGAGATTGGTGTCGCAATGCGCGCCGGTCATCCCTGCTATTTTGTCGGATTTCTACCAGAGCCCGTGCATGGACAAACCATCGAAGATGTCTGCGTCGCAGAGGCACGTTTCATTCAACACGTGATCGAGATCGAGCCTGATGCGGCGGGTAAACCATGCCTGATCGGCAATTGCCAGGCCGGATGGCAGATCATGCTGACGGCAGCTATCTCGCCCGATCTGTCAGGCCCGATCATTCTCGCGGGATCGCCGCTGTCTTACTGGGCCGGCGTTCACGGGAAAAACCCGATGCGCTATCTTGGCGGCCTTCTTGGTGGCACGTGGATGACGTCGCTTGCAGGTGATCTTGGGCACGGCATTTTCGATGGAGCGCATCTCGTCGCTAATTTCGAACGTCTGCACCCCGACAACACCTTTCTTGAAAAGGCTTACAACGTCTATTCCAAGATCGACACTGAGCCGCAGCGATTTCTCGACTTCGAGACGTGGTGGGGCTCGCCAGTCTTGCTCGACGCGGGCGAGATGCAATGGATCGCCGATAATCTCTTCGTCGGTAACAAGCTCGGGACGGGCGCGATTACCACGACGTCCGGCGAGCGTGTCGACCTGCGTAACATCACCTCCCCAATTCTCATCTTCTGCTCATGGGGCGACGACATCACGCCGCCGCAACAGGCTCTGGGATGGCTGCTCGATGTCTATCAGGATGTCGATGACTTGATTCAGACGGGGCAGACCGTCGTCTACACTGTGCACGAAACCATCGGGCATCTCGGAATCTTCGTATCAGGCAAGGTGGCCACCAAAGAACACGCCGAATTTGCATCCTGCATCGACATGATCGACCTGCTGCCGCCAGGGCTTTACGAAGCCGTGATCTCGGACGCTGGCCCGGAGACTGCGCGCGCCGATCTCATAGAAGGGAAATACCTGCTTGCCCTTGAGCCGCGCACGCTGGACGACATAAGGGCGTTTGGGACCAACAGCCCGGAAGACGAGGCTGACTTTGCCACTGTGGCGCGCGTGTCAGAGATCAACAAAGGGCTCTACAAGACCTTCGCCTCCCCACTCGTGCGGCGGATGACGACGGAGGCGAGCGCTCAATGGCTGCGCAGCATCCATCCGCATCGTCTGCGCTTCTCGGCCATCTCTGATCGAAACCCGGCGGCGCCGATCATTTCCTGGGCTGCGAAAAACGTGCGCGCCCATCGCCGCCCCGTCGGGAGTGAAAACCCGCTGCGGCAGTGGGAAGAAATCATGGCGAGCCAGATGGCGCATTCGCTTCAATTGTGGGGGCAATTGCGCGACCGATTGACCGAGCAGGTCTTCCAGTCGACTTATTCGTCGCCCGTGCTTCAGGCACTCGTCGGTATGCGGGCAGAGGACAATGCCGCGACGACGCATGTCGTGCGCGATGTCACGCGGCGCATGTCGGCGCGCGAGTTGCGCAAGACTCTCCGGGCGGACATGGACCATGGCGACCTCACTGATGCCATCTTGCGCAGCGTTCTCTACATCGCGGGCGGCGGCAACGGCAGTGCCGACGAGAGGTCCTATTCCACTCTGAAACGCATCAGCGCCGTCCTGCCGCCAAACCTCAAAGTCGGCACAGACCGTTTTAAGGAGTCGATGCGCAAGCAGTTCCTCACACTGAGGCTGGACCGGAGACAGGCGCTGGAGACTTTACCCGAACTGCTCCCCGACGACGCAAGCGAACGGCGTCGCGGATTGGCGATCGTGCGCGCGTTGTTCGAGAGCCGCAATCGGACCGACGCTGAAGCAAAGCGATTCGAAGAGGTCTCTCACCTGTTCGACCCTTCTGCGGCCCATGTTGTACACCGCTCAGCGCGCGCTTGATTGGCCAGAGAGGCAAGACAATGAGCAACAGTCTGCAGGGGTGCAAAGCGCTCGTCGTTGGAGTCGCCAACGAGCATTCCATAGCTTGGGGCATCGCGATGGCGTTGCGGGAGGCAGGCGCGGAACTCGCCTTGACCTTCCTCAACGCCAAGGCCGAGCCTTTCGTGCGTCCCTTGGCAGAGCGCGTGGGCACGGCGATTTTCATGCCGCTGGATGTCGCGCAGCCTGAACAGCAGCAGGCGCTGTTCGACCAGATAGGCAAGACATGGGGGAAGCTCGATATCCTGGTCCATTGCATCGCGTTCGCGCCGCGCGGCGATTTGCAGGGACGGGTGATCGACACGACGGCGGAAGGCTTCGGCGTGGCGATGGACGTATCCGTGCATTCATTCGCACGTCTCTGCCGCTCAGCAGAACCGCTGATGGCGGAGGGTGGCGCGTGCATGACCGTCAGCTTCTACGGAGCCGAGAAGGTGATCTCGACCTACAACATGATGGGGCCCGTGAAGGCTGCGCTGGAGGCCGCGGCGCGTGAGCTCGCCTCCGAGCTGGGCCCCAACGGCATCACAGTCAACGTATTGTCGCCGGGCACCATCGCGACGCGAGCTGCTGGAGGCATCGCGTCTTTCGACGCGATGCTCGAACAGGCCCGCGAGCGCGCCCCTATGAAACGGCTGGCGACCATCGAGAATGTCGGTGCAACAGCGGCCTTTCTCGCCAGTCCGGCAGCCCGCGCCATTACGGGCGAGACCATCCACGTCGATGGCGGCTACCACATCATGGGGTGAGGCAACGGCCGCTTAAAGCGGCTTCGCATCGATCAGCACGAATGCCAGCACCGCATTCTCGTCTGTGCGGTTGCTCCACGCGTGATTGGTGCCGCGCTGGATGAGCACGTCGCCTTGGCGCAGCAGAGTTTCGCCCTCATCCATGAGCGCATAGATTTCGCCCTGCAGAACGATGGCATAATCAATCGAGCGTGTTTTGTGGAAACCTGGATGGCGAGGATTGCCGGGATCCAGCGCCGCGGCACGTCCGCTCGCCTCGTCAGCCGCGCCTGCGCGTTCGTGTTCCAGTGTCGCCAGCCGGATCTTGTCTGGCGGATAGGTGATGATTCGCAGCGAGCTGCCGTTTTCGGGTGGCGTCAGGCGGTAGGGCGGTGCGGTCGGGTCAGTCTCGTCAGCATTGTCGGCGGGCGCCGTTGCCGTTTTCCACATCTCGGTGACGATCGTGCTGCCGACGCTGCGCTGGAAAACGTTGGGCGCGGGTCCGTCCGAGATGAAACAGGAGCGCCCTTCAGAATTATGGCCTGTGACTACGCGGCGAATGGGTTTGCGCTCCAAGGGGACCTCCTGCATCCGGCAGATTTGGCGATCTGCTCTGGTTTGTGTTGTCGTTGCCGCAAAGTCGGCTGATATCGCCTCCGCGTCAACAGGAGCGTGCCTGTTGCCGGAATCGATTTGGTAGACCACACTCTCTCCAAGATAAAAAAGAACTTCCAGGGAGGCTCCCATGTCCCGTCTACCGGTCATCGATCCGGACAAGCTGTCGGCCAGGCAACGGCAGATGTACGATGAGACCATACGCGTGCGCGGTCAGGTACGCGGCCCCTTCGCGATCTGGCTCAACAGCCCCGATCTCTGCGATCTCACATTGCAGACGCAGGATTGGTTTCAGAAGAAATCCGAGTTGCCGTCGCGTTTGCTCGAACTGGCGATCCTCGTCATGGCCCGCAAGGCGAGCGCACAATTCGCATGGGCCGTGCACGAGAAGCGCGGTCTTGAGAATGGTTTGACGCGCGATGTCGTCGACGCGATCCGGGACCGCATCACGCCGAACTTCGCGCAGGATGACGAGCGTCTCGTCTATGATCTGGCCTGCGAACTCAGCGAAACGCAGACGCTTTCGCCCAAGGCCTATGAACGCGGTCGGGCATTTTTTGGAATTCCCGTCCTTGTTGAACTGGTCTCGCTGGTCGGGTTCTACGTGATGGTGGCGATGGTGCTCAACACGTTCGAAGCCGACCCTCCAGGCGGCAACTACCTGCTGGACTGAGACGGCAACGAACGCCGGGAGGCGCCGATGAAAATCAGCATCGCAAGACTAGCGCTTGGCCTCCTCGTCGGGCTCGCTCCGGCGTCGGCCTCGCGCGCGCAGCCCGCGCCGGATTTTTACGCGACCCATCCGATTACACTCATCAGCAGTTTCGCGGCCGGTGGGTTTAACGATCTTGCGACGCGTCTGATCGCGCGCCACTTCGGGCGTTTCGTACCTGGAGATCCCAACATCATCGTGAAGAACATGCCGGGCGCTGGCGGCATCATCGCGGCCAATCACCTGTTTCAAGTGGCCGCACGTGATGGAACTGTGCTCGGCCAACTAGATCGGGGCGTTCCGCAGGCAGGCTTTCGCGGTGCCCCCAACGTAAAATTCGATCCGCTTGAATTCACATGGCTGGGATCGCTTTCCACCTATGCAAATGAAGCCTGCATTCTGTGGGTACGGAAGGATCATCCGGCCAAAACCGTCGCCGACCTGCGCAATCCCAAAATACAGACGCGTCTGGGCACCATCACGGGCGCCACGAACCATCTTTTGTCGAAAATATCCAAGAAGGTGCTCGACCTGAATGTCGATGTCGTCACCGGGTATCCGGGCGCCGGGCCGATCTGGATCGCCTTACTCAACGGCGAACTCGATGGGCAGGTCATCGGCACGTCGTCGGTCGAGTCGAGCCATCCGGACCTGCTCCAGAATGGCGGCATCAGACCGCTCGTGCAGTTTGGCCGCACGACGCGCATGGCAGGATACGAAAACGTTCCAACGGGCGTCGAGCTGGCGAAAGATGAAAATGCCCGTGCACTGGTTGAGTTCGCCGAGCTGCCCTTCCTCACGTCCTTGCCGCTGGCTGCGCCACCCAACATTCCCGTGGAGCGCTACAAGACTTTGGACGCAGCCTTTCAGGCCATGATCATCGACCCCGCCTTCATTGCCGATGCGAAGCAAATGCGCATCGAGATCAGCCCGATCGCGGCCGGCCCCCTGAACGATCTGCTACGCAAATATGCGAAGACGTCGAAATCCGTGATCGAGCAATATAATCAGATCATCGATTCCGATCAGTGACGCGCGCGAGGAAGTCGATCGCTATCTGGTTGAACGCGTCGGGCTGTTCCCAATAAACCGAGTGGCCGCTATCGGGCACCACAATCATCTCGGCACCGGGCACATGGCTCGCGACCAGTCGCATCATGGGCGGCGGAGCGTAAAGATCCGCCGCGCCAGCGATGAACAGCGTCGGTGCCTTGATCCTCGCGAAATTGGCCCATGTGAATTTGTTTGCATTCGTGGGACCGGCACGGTTGCCGCTCAACGCCTGATGCTCGAGTTCGAGCCAGAGCTTCACGCCCTCGAAATTGGCGGCCCTGTATGACGGCCCAAGCTCCCGGAACTCCGGCGGCATCTCGTTGAAGCCCTTTGTAATCACGGCATCGTTGACGCGTTTATAATCGGGCTCGGCAATGTTTCCATAGGAGCCGCTGGAAACCACCATGCCCGCGAGCCTGCCAGAATGATCCATCGCAAAATCGAGCGCGATCGTGCAACCGGCAGCGGTGGCGACCATGGCGAATTTTCCAATCCCCAACTTGTCCATCAGATGGAGTAGATCGATCGAGGGATGTCCGCCATTCGCCTTGTCTGCGGGGTCGGAGCCGTAATACCCACGACGCGAATAGGCGATGACGCGGTAGCCCGCTTTCACCAGCGCCGGCACCTGATAGCCCCACATCAGCGCGCTGCCGGTCGCCGGGTGCATGAGCACTACGGGAACGCCGTCTCCGCCGAAGTCGCGATAATAGAGGCGGGCGTCCGGGATCTCAGCCACACCCTCCTTGAACGAGGGCAGGGGCGGCAGAGGCACCGGCATGAACGGGTCTGGCGGCAGATTTGCCGAATGGACTGGTGTCATGGTCAGGCCAAGCCCTGCGATCGCCGCCGCTGCAAAAAGCTGACGACGACCAAGCGTCGGTAATCCAGTGCCGGCCATCGCGTCCTCCCTGATGCGCCGGCACCTTTTTGCGTCCGACTTGCTCTCAGCTTGCGCTGCCTTGTCGCGCCTTGCAATCCTGAATGGCCCGCCAGACCTTGTCAGGCGTCGCGGGCATGGCAAGATTGCGCACCCCGAGCGGCGCCAGCGCATCGTTGATGGCATTCATGACGGCTGGCAGCGCGCCGACTGTGCCGCATTCCCCGGCACCCTTCACGCCCAGCGGGTTTGTCTTCGTGGGGATGGGATTGCGGTCGATGTCAAACATCGGGAAGTTATCAGC
>JAQGKN010000676.1 GCA_028290085.1 Hyphomicrobiales bacterium | reverse complement strand
CTGGACCAGACTTCATCCCGCCAGTCACCTCCTGAAGTGTTATTCGCCTGCGGAAAAAGAAGGCTACCATGGTGACTGAAAAGCTGTTTACGAAGCTTATGCTTACATTAAGCACGATTTCATTCACGATTGGGCTTGTGCTGATAATCAAAGACCTCAACTCTAAGCCCGGTGGCATTCAGACAAAAGACATTCTGGAACTCGGAGGGTTTTGTTTTGCACTGTTGAGCTTGTTTTACGGGAACGTCATTTATCAATTGGCGCGCATCGGCCAGCTGGGCCGGCACAAAGCATATATCGAGCCCTCGACGGCCGTGCTTGAAGACGCCTATGAAAACACAGCGCCGCCGACCGTCACCATCTTGATTCCTTGCTACAAAGAGGAAATCAGTGTGGTCATGCAAACTGTTCTGTCTGCGGCTTTCGCAGAATATCCAAATCGGCGCATCACGATTTTGATCGACGACCCGCCGGATTGCAGCGGGAAAGATTACAAGTCATTGGTCGCCATGCGCGAGCTGATTGCCACGATCGACCTCTTCTTCAAAACAAAGGCCCACATCTTCGCGAGTGAAGCCAAAGGGTTTGAAATCCGGCTCCGCAGAGGCGTATTCTCAGTCGAGGGTGAACTGGATCGATTGCGTGCTTTGTACGAACGCGCCGCCGACTTCGTGGAAGAGATGGGACGTTCCTACCAGAAAAAATCAAGTTCTACCTTTGCACATTCCGACGAGTTATTCGGTCGAGAAGTGCTTCAGCGAATCGCGTCCTCACACCGCGAGCGTCGTTTCTATCTTCAGAGCCAACGCGTCGATTCGAAACGGATCATGAACGAGTATCTACGCCTCGCCAGCCTCTTTGCCGTACCAATATCGGCATTCGAGCGTAAGCTCTTTACGAACCTTTCTCACGCGCCGAACAAAGCGATGAACCTGAACAGCTATATCGGGCTGATCGGCCGCAGGCTCGCCGGCGCGAAGGCGGATGACGGACTGCTCTGGCTCATCGATGCTGACGAGGATGCGGACCTGATCGTTCCACCCACGAAGTACATTCTCACAATCGATGCAGACAGTGTGATCTTGCCCGATTACATGTTGAAGCTCGTCGCCTTGATGGAGGCGGACGAGGGACTCGCGGTGGCGCAAACGCCTTATTCCGCGTACAGGAACCCACCGACGGTCCTCGAACGGGTGGCAGGCGCGACAACTGACATTCAGTATTTCGTGCACCAGGGTTTCACCGCCTTCAACGCGACATTCTGGGTTGGCGCAAATGCTCTGCTACGGCATGTGGCGCTTCGAGATATCCTGGTCATGCAGGAGGAGCGCGGACACCAGGTACCTGTTTTCATACAGGACGACACAGTGATCGAAGATACCGGGTCGACGATCGATCTCGCAGCGCGTGGGTGGAGATTGTATAATCACCCCCAACGCCTCGCCTACAGTGCAACACCGCCGGATTTCGGTTCTCTGGTAATTCAGCGGCGACGGTGGGCGAATGGCGGGCTCATCATTTTCCCGAGCTTGCTGCGCCTTGCGTTCGGCACTGGGAAGGCAAGAGCCAGCCTGATCGAGGCGCTCATCCGTTCGCATTATCTCCTTTCTCCGGCGCTGGCTAACATCGGCCTGCTGATGTTGCTGCTCATCCCCTTCGGAGCCGAGTTTGCAAATCCTTTCCTCGTGCTGGCAGCAAGCCCCTATTACTTGCTCTACGGACAAGATCTCAAGCGGGCAGGCTATCAGTGGCGCGATCTACTACGTCACTATGCGCTGACGCTGCTGCTCATCCCCGTCAATCTTGCTGGCGTTTTTGGCTCTTGCAAGCAGATTATGACGGGCCGCAAGACACCGTTCGGTAGAACTCCGAAAGTCAGCGGGCGGACAGCGACACCTCTCACTCACATATTCTTCATTTATCTACTGAGCGCGACGGCCGCCGCGTCCGCGGTCTTGAATCTGACCGCCGGCAACTATCTTTTCTTCTTTTTTTGCTCGATCAATGCGGCGTTTCTCCTATACGCACAAAAGTGCCTGATTGGCTGGAGGGAAGCGCTGGACGACATATGCGCATACGTCCGCGGGTGGCGTCACGCTCCTCCTCCGATGAAGGCGAGCCTGCGTGAGCCGATGGGAATTGCCGACGCAAAATTTGGCAGTTTCGAAAACGCGCGCAAGCTCGAGGCTGTGCATTCGAGTTCGGTTTCGTCGTCTCAAACTGGATAGGTCGCGTGCTCGTGGAGGAGAGCCTTCTCGGAACCTGGTTTTGTCGGATTTCACTTGCCGTTCCGATGCGTTCATTGATCAGGATCGATGATCCTGCCGCATTTGTTTGCGGGAATCATATTGTGCGTCACGTTGAGAGCAGTTGCGCGGCGGTCATGGTTGACGTCGCACCATCAGTTCGAAAACGGAGTCGGCTGCCTTCGTGTCGAGATGGCCCGTCGGTTCATTGGCCAAGACCAGCGTTGTACCGACCGCGAGCGCACGAGCTATGGCCTGCTGAAGGAGGGCGCTGGTTCGGCATCTTCACCATGGCGGTCGGCCTCTCTGCACTGCAGACCTTGCTGGAAGAGGGAACAAGGAGGACTGGTTCGAATCCACGTTCATCGTGAAGCTCGCGGTGGTAGCGGCGGTGTTCCTGACGGCCTTCATCTGGATCGGTTTCGCCATCAAGAAGCCGCTGGTCGATTTACGGCTGCTGGGCAACTGCAATTTCGGCATCGGCACGCTCGCCAA
>JAQGKN010000175.1 GCA_028290085.1 Hyphomicrobiales bacterium | reverse complement strand
CCCGCCATGCAGGCGCGCATGAAGGACACAGTGGACCGCGTACGCGAAGGCGCGACGCTCCGCTACGATGCCGCCATGCGTGTCGGCCAGGGACGCACGATCACGCTCGACTTCCAGATGGCTCCATTGAAAGACGAGTCCGGCCGCATCGTTCGCATGGTGGCCAGCGGCACCGATATCACGTGGCGGAAAAACGCCGAGCGTGAATTGCAGACAGCATTGGTCCGCACGGAACTCGCCCTGGAAGCCGGGCAGACCGGCGTCTGGGAATGGGACCTCGCGTCGAACGACCTCGTCTGGGACACGCGCATGCGCCATCTGCACGGCATCGTCGCCGACGCGCCCATCTCGCTGGAGGCCTTCGAAAGCTTGATACATCGCGAGGACGTGCTGAAAACACGCGAAGCGACCTCCGGAGCCACCGACCCCGGCGGCGACGGCGAATATGACGTCGAATACCGCCTCGCCGACCGCAGAAATGCCGCCCACGAACGGTGGATCGCAGCAAGGGGCCGATCGATCTTCGAACACGGCCAGGCCGTCCGGATAATCGGCATCTCGCGCGACGTCACCGAGCGCAAGCAGCGCGAAGCCCATGTCCACATGCTGATGCGCGAGATCGCGCACCGCTCCAAAAACCTTCTCGCTGTCATTCAGGCCATGGCCCGCCAGACCGCCACTGGCGGCGGCACGGCAAAAGACTTCGAGATACGCTTTACCGCGCGACTCGAGGCTCTCGCCGGTTCGCAAGACCTGCTCGTCATGCAGGATTGGCACGGCGCTTCGCTCACGGACCTCGCCAACTCGCAGCTCGTCCATTACGCAGACCTGATCGGCAAGCGCATCTGGATCGAGGGACCCGATGTGATGCTGAAGCCCGAGGCCGCGCAGAACATTGGACTCGCGCTCCACGAACTCTCGACCAATGCTGCCAAATATGGCGCGCTGTCGGGCGAGTCCGGTGAGGTTCATCTCGCCTGGACCCTCGACGAACACGCAGCCGATCCCGTGCTTCGGATGGTTTGGCAGGAAACCGGCGGCCCTGCTGTGTCGCCCCCCGCTCGTGAGGGCTTCGGCCACAAAGTTCTCAAGCGCATTGCGGCGCACGCGCTCGAGGGCAAGGTGACGCTCGATTTTGCGCCCGACGGTCTGATCTGGCGGTTGGAAATCCCCACCTCGTACATCGTGCGGCCCCGCACGCGCGAGGAGGCCGATGAGGCGGAAGCCAGGCCTGCGAAGGCTCTCAGCGCTCTGGGTGCTGCGCCGCTCAATGGACGCGTCTGAACGCGCTCACTGGATCCATTTCAAAGCTCATGCGTTGCCATGCGAATGCAATGGGGGCTGAGCGATGATGTTGCTGCTTTTGATCATCCTGGTGCTGCTGGTCGTCGGCGGCGGTGGCGGATATTACGGCCGCAGGGCCGGATGGGGCTCGCGCGGCTATGGCGGTGGCCTCATCGTGATGATCCTCCTGATCATCCTGCTCGTCTGGGCCGTCAACGAAGTCACCATGGCACCCCTGCCCATGCCAGCGGGAACACCATCCATCATGCGCTAGGCAGGATCAGGTTCGCCGCGTCACGACGACGAGCCGTTTCACCTCACCATTGCGATAGGCCTCCAGGAAGCGTCCGTAATTCTTGAACGAGATGCAGCCGTTGGAATCGCCGTTCGCTCCGAGCATGTAAGTATGTGCCAGCAGCCCGGTACGTCCATACATGGGCGCATCGCCGACCGGCGTCAGCCGCAGCGCCGGAACGCCATGAAACAGCGCCTCGCGCGGTTTCAGGTCGTACACGTTGGGCGGCGTTGCGCCGCGATTCTTCTCGTTGACGCGATTGGGATCGTCGAGGAGATCGCCGAGACCAGAATGGGCTTCGAGCTTTTCGCCGTTGGGAAGAAAAACGGCATGGGCGGAAATGTCATAGACCGCGGTGCCTCCCTCCAGAGCACCCGTGAGGCGCCGGCCACCGCTTGAGGCGCCCCCGCGCAGGCCCTCGTCGTCGGTACGCGCATAGGCGAGCACCGGGCCGACGGGGGTTGAAGCCGGCTGGACGTTGAACATCTTTTCGAAGAAGCCGCGATTGTCGGCGGCAGGGGCCATGGCCACGGCCTGCTGCTGCGAACGCCGCTCACGCACTCTGCCCGTGGTCCGGTCCGCGTTATCACGGGGCGCCTGAGCGCGGCGTGGCGGCAAGGGCACGGTATCGGCGCCGCCCGCATTCGGCGCATCCACCTCGGCCGATATCGGAGGCGTGGATTTTGGCTGCATGAGGTCTTCAATCCTGCGCCACGGAGACGGGGTCGCGGGATCGGAGGTTTTCTCTGGCACAGCGAGACTCGCAATCTCGACCGGCTGAGTGTTGAAAAGCCCCAACGATCCAGCCAAAGACCCAAAGGGATCGCTGAGCGCCATTGGCCTCGGCTCGACGTCGAAATTCGCCGAACTGAGCGAGGAGAACAGCCCACCCGTGACAGCCAGAGCGCCAAGGGCGGCGGCAGCTGCGATCGCGGACCGTTTGGGGCGGCGCAAGAGAAGGCCTGTCATGCGCAAGAGCCAGGCGACAGAATTTCAGGCGTACGCGTCAATCGCAAAATCCTCAACTCAACTAGATGCCTCTGATTGCTTAGGAAATGTGGCCATTTGGAGCCCATCGAAGCCGAATCGGTGCGACGGTTCGCGCGAACGAGCACGGCATCGGCGCAACGGCGCTCGAATTCCTCGGTCCAGATCATCTCTCGACGCTGGCATACTTGTTGCGTCCAAACGCCATGAGCACGGCTTGCCTGAGGCGATGTTCGTCTCGCGGCGCGGGGAGACAATCGGATGGCTAAGAGACGATCACTTCGCATTTTCCAGCTCGCCTTGTCGGTGATGCTGGCCTCAGCCGCCGGGCAGAGCGAGACGCGCGCGGCCGACACGATCATCATGGGTGTCATCGGAACGGGCTCGGCCCAGCAATGGGCGCTGTGGATCGCCGATTCAAAGGGTTTCTTCGCGGAAAACAACCTGCGAGTCGAGACCGTCACGACGCCATCCGCCGCAGCTGTCATGCAGCAGATCATCGCGGGCTCGATCCAGATTGGCACTGCGGGGTTGACCAGCCCGATGCGCGCCATCGACCAGGGCATCCCGGTCGCGGTCCTGGCCATCGAGACCCAGGCTCCGCCCTATTCGCTGTGGAGCAAGCCCACGCTGAGATCCATTCCCGAGCTGCGCGGCAAGACCATTGTCGTCGGCGGCGCGAAGGACATCACCCGCACCTATCTCGAGCGCATGCTGGTGCCCGGTGGCGTTCCCGAGGACCAATATGACCTGACCTATGCGGGCAGCGCTTCCGCGCGCTTCGCCGCACTGTCCGCTGGCGCGGTTGACGCCGCGCTGCTGAACCCACCCTTCAATTTCAAGGCGCAGGCGGCCGGTTTCACCAATCTCGGCAACCTCACAGACACCGTCCAGATGCCCTTCACGGGCTATGTCGTCGAAACCGTTTGGGCCTTGGCCCACAAGCCGATGTTGTTGGGATTTATGACGGCGATCGCCAAGGGCGTCGACTGGGTCAACGACGAATCCAACCGCGCAGAAGCGATCGATATTCTTCAGAAGGTTTCAAAGGCAGATCGCGCGGATGTGGCGGAGACCTATGACCTCTATCGCAAGCTGCAGGTCATTCCGCGCAAGGGCACGCTTGCCGGCAGCCAGATCGCCACGATCATCAAGGCATTGCAAGATGTGGGTGATCTCGACGGGCCACCCGACATTGCCCGCTTCATCGATCCGGAGATCCAGGCCATTGTCGAGGGCGTGAAATGAGAAATGTATTGGCGCTGCCCGAAAAGAGACTGGCACCATGATCGTTCGTAACCAACCCGACGGCTCACTGATCCTCGTCAACCAGAGCGACCACGCCAAGCTCTCGGGAATTCTCGCGTCGCATTGGGGCAATGCCGATTTCATGACGCCGGACCCGCGAGAATCCGTCATCCGGGCAGCAGCTTTCCACGATTGCGGATGGTTCAGCTACGAAACACGCCCCATTTATAACCTCGAGCACAAGTCCCCGCCGAACTTCCAGAAGGTGCCGCTGGATGCGCAGCAACTCACGGCCTTTCAGGGAGGCCTCGACTGGTTATGGGGCATCGATCCCTATGCGGGACTGCTGGTCAGCCGTCATCGAACAGGCCTGTGGCAAAACCGTTATGGCGCAGTGGCCTATCCGCCCGCGCCGCCGTCGCGCGTGCTGACACCCGACGTTGAGGCCTTCATTGCACACAACGAGCGCAAGCAGGCGCACGCTCTGGAGTCGTTCGATGCAGCGCGCTTCCGAGTGAACTACCAGCTCCTGCAAATGCTCGACCTGATGTCGCTTTTCGTCTGCACGTCGGACCCGCGCGAGGACCGCCTGGAGCACGTTCCGTTTTCCTATGAAGGGACCGGCCAGGACGGAGTGGTGCTGACGCTCGCCGCGCAAGGCGATGGGCGCGTGAAGGTTTCGCCCTTCCCGTTCAACCGTCCAGCGGTGGATGTTGCTTTCGTCTACCGTCACCTTCCTGCGCAGGACTTTGCCTCGCAGGAAGAGTTTCGCATTGCCTATTTCGGGGCAGCACCGAAAGTCATGACATTCACCTTTGTCTGAACGCGCGCTGCCGGGCAGCCAAGCTGGAGAACAAGAATGCTGGCAATCAATCTTCCCGACGTGGTCGCAGAATTCACGCCCGTCTATATGGAATATCAAAAAGCCGTTGATACGAACGACTTCGAGACGATGAACAAGCTGTTCTGGAAGAGCCCGCAAACTGTCCGCTTCGGCCCGGTTGGCAGCCTGATCGGCTATGACATGATTGCATCCTACAGGCGCGAGCGCGTCGGACATGTCAGCAGTGAACGCACCTTGCGCAACACTGTCATCACGACTTTTGGGCGCGATTTCGCTGCGACCAATACTGAGACGATGAAGCAGGGTTCGACCGTCGTCGGGCGGCAAAGCCAATCCTGGATCAGAACTGAGGAGGGCTGGAAGATCGCCGCGGCCCATGTCTCGGACCAGCCGGGCACCTGAAGAACGCCACTCTTTGAAATGCGCCTTGAACGTAAAAACGCCCCGGAGTTTTCACTCACGGGGCGTTTTGGTGATGTTTGGTTGCGGGGACCCACAACCACCGACGGCGCAGACCGTGTGACTTGGGTGTTCGTCCACTTTGCCTTGCGCCTCAACAGCGAGTGGGGTCTACCGAGCAGCGTGTTTGAGGCCCCGAAGCGTGCGGCCGATCGCAAACGGCGCTCATTCGTAATGAGGGGGTCGGGAGCTCGAATCTCTCAAGCGGCACCAACAAAATCAACGAGATAGCGCGTTTTAAGCCGAGACTGGCGAGCCGATAGCTACAGGTTAGCAACAAGCTCGTCCCCTGCCTTTTCGATCGCGCCTGATCGCTGCACCACTGAATGGTTCGACGCATGTGGGGCGTCGGGCGTTCTGCCCGATGGCCGCTTTTAGGTTTGACAATAGGCGAGCGCGCTTGCGATGAAGACCCGGCGCGTCGCAGATGGCTCTCATCGGGGGTTCGAATCCCTCCGTCGAAGCAATCGGGGGAAAACTTGAACTCACAGTGAAGCTACCCTCCCGGCCAATCCTACGGCTTGATAGCCTTGGCGACCTCAATGCCGTGGGAGGCTCCTCACGTACTCGGATTACCCGCGGGCGGCACTCCGCTAGTGGCAGAGGCTGATCCGATGGGTGTCCGTCGTCAGAACATTTGGCTCAGATTTCGTCGTCGATTAGCGGAGTGTCGGCCTCGTCTCGGTGTTGATGTTAAGCGGCGATCTTGCGGTGCTGCAAGCGCCGATGTTACCGGTCGTACCAGCGATAGAAGGTCCGTCGTGGGATGCCCAGCCGGTCCAGCGTGCGCCGCGCTGGCAGATGTGACTGCTCGACGAGTTTAATGATCTCGAGCTT
>JAQGKN010000157.1 GCA_028290085.1 Hyphomicrobiales bacterium | reverse complement strand
GACGCTGGCGGGCGGGCTGAGCGCTTGAGGAGAGTGTCATGAAATTCACCCTCTCCTGGCTCAAGGATCACCTCGACACCGACGCGTCGCTGAACGTCATCGTCGAGACGCTGACGCGTATCGGGCTCGAGGTGGAGCATGTGCTCGACCCCACTGAGCAGCTGAAAGATTTTGTCGTTGCCCATATTCTCGAGGCGACACAGCACCCCAATGCGGATCGCCTGCGCGTCTGCACGGTCGATATCGGCACCCGCTCGACAATCCAGGTCGTCTGCGGCGCACCCAATGCGCGCACCGGGCTGAAGACGGTGTTCGCAGCGCCGGGCACCTATATTCCCTCAAAAAAGATCACGCTCGGCAAGGGCGTCATTCGCGGTGTCGAGTCGCTGGGCATGCTGTGCTCGGCCGCGGAACTCGAATTGTCGGAAGACCACGACGGCATCATCGAACTTCCCGAAACAGCGACGGCTGGCATGCGCTACGTCGATCTGGCCGGGCTCGGCGATCCCGTGGTCGAGATCAATCTCACCCCCAATCGCGCCGATGCGACGGGCGTGCATGGCATTGCGCGCGACCTCGCAGCCGCTGGTCTCGGCAAGCTGAAGGAACATGCGATTGCCCCCGTCGCTGGCGGCTTTGCATGCCCTGTCGGCGTGAGCCTCGATTTTTCGAAGGAAGATGCGCATCTGGCACCCGCCTTCGCGCTGCGTCTCGTGCGGGGCGTCCGCAACGGCCCCTCGCCTGCCTGGATGCAGAAGCGGCTCGTGTCCATCGGGCTTCGCCCGATCAACGCGCTTGTCGACATCACCAATTACCTGACCTTCGACCGCGGCCGTCCGCTGCATGTCTTCGATGCGAAGAAGGTCGCGGGCCAACTCATCGTGCGGCGTGCGCAGGACGGCGAAGAGATCGTTGCGCTTGACGGCAAGAGCTACAAGCTCGACGCTTCGACCATCGTCATCGCAGACGACAACGGCGTGGAATCCATCGCCGGCATCATGGGTGGAGCGGCCTCGGGCTGCGATGAGACCACGACCGACGTGCTGATCGAATCCGCGCTCTGGGATCCACTGACCATCGCGCGATCCGGGCGCCAGCTCGGCATCGTCACGGATGCCCGCTATCGCTTTGAGCGCGGAGTCGATCCAGCCTTCTGCATTCCCGGCGCGGAGTTGGCCACCCATCTCGTGCTCGAATTCTGCGGCGGCGAGGCGTCCGAACTCGTGGTCGCAGGCTCGCCCGATGTCGCGCTCCATTCCATCGATTTCCCCTTCGCCGAGGTGCAGCGCCTCTCCGGGCTCGAACTCGATCCCTCGGAAATGGCGGGCATTCTGGAGAAGCTCGGCTTCGACGTGTTGCGTCAGTCGACCAATGCCGGGCGCGTCTTCGTCAACGTGCCGACGTGGCGCGCGGACGTCGAAGGCAAGGCCGATATCGTCGAGGAGATCGTGCGCATCGCCGGGCTCGATCGCATCGTCTCAACGCCGCTGACGCGCGAGATCGCCTCCGTTCCCGCGCCCATTCTCACGCTGCTTCAGAAGCGCACGCGTCTCGCCCGGCGCAGCCTCGCCGCGCTCGGCCTCGTGGAAGCGGTGACGTGGTCTTTCACGTCGCATGCGCGCGCGGAAATGTTCGGTGGCGGGCAGGCTGCGCTGGCGCTCGCCAATCCCATCGCAGCCGAGCTTTCGGACATGCGTCCGAGCCTGCTGCCGGGTCTGCTCACTGCCTCTCAGCGCAATGCCGACAGAGGCTCGAGCGACCTCGCATTGTTCGAAGTCGGGCAGGTCTTCCGGGGCGATGGAGAGAACGACCAGAAGATGAGCGCGGCCGCCATCAGGCGTGGCACGGCGCGCGCGCAGGGCGCTGGACGTCACTGGTCTGGCCCCGCGCGCAATGTCGATGTGTTCGATGCCAAGAGCGATGTTCTCGCGGTTCTCGATGCGCTCGGCGTGCAGACCGCCGGACTGCAGATCGTGCCGGGTGGCCCGTCCTGGTATCATCCGGGGCGTTCTGCGACCCTGCAATTCGGGCCTAAAAACATCATCGGCACGTTCGGCGAATTCCATCCGCGCGTGCTCGAAGCGCTCGATGTGACGGGTCCCTTGTGCGGTTTTGAAATCCTGTTGGATGCCATCCCCGCTCCCAAGGCGCGGCCGACCAAGGTGAAACCGAAGCTCGACCTGTCGGATCTGATGCCGCTCGAACGCGATTTCGCTTTCGTGGTTAATGCATCAGTCCTTTCGGGTGACATTCTGAAAGCCGTGCAGGGCGCCGACCGGCAGTTGATCGTCGCGGCTGACGTCTTCGACGTCTATCAGGGCACGGGCATTGCCGAGGGCAAGAAGTCGGTCGGTGTCAGCGTCACGCTGCAGCCGCGTGACAAGACGCTGACGGATGTCGAGATCGAACAGGTCTCGGCGAAGATCGTCGCGGAGGTCACGAAAAAGACTGGCGCTATACTGCGCGGCTGACGCTTTCAGCGGAGACAGCGATGATCGTCAGCCTCGGCCTCCTGCTTCTCTGCCAGCTGATCGGAGAGGTCGTGGCCAGGGGCCTGAACTGGCCGCTGCCCGGGCCGGTGCTGGGCATGATTCTCATGCTCGGCTTGCTGCTGGCGCGCGAGCGATTGGGGCGAGTCTTGCCTTCGGAAGTCGCCGACGGGACGCTGGAGAAGACCAGCAACGGGCTGCTCGCCAATCTGTCGCTGCTGTTCGTGCCCGCCGGCGTTGGCGTCGTGCAAAGGCTCGATCTCTTCGCGAGCCATGGCGTTGCCCTGCTCATCGCGCTGGTGATCTCCACAGTGCTTGCGCTGCTGGCGACCGTTGCGACGTTCCGCGTCGTCGCGCGCCTGCTCGGAGACAAGACGTGACCGGCGGCAATTTCGAACTCTGGGTCTATCTCAGCCGCACGCCGCTCCTGTGGCTGACGGTGACCATTGGCGCCTATGTGGTGGCAGATCGCGTCTCGGCGAGCGTCGGACGGCATCCGCTGGCCAATCCCGTGCTGCATGCGGTGTGGATGATCGGCCTGGTGCTGGCGCTCACCAAGACGCCCTACAGCGTCTATTTCGAGGGCGCGCAATTCGTGCATTTCATGCTGGGTCCGGCGACTGTCGCGCTCGCCATTCCGCTCTACGGCCATCGCAAGACCGTGGCCCGTGCGATCCTGCCGATGACGGCGGCACTTCTGGTCGGCGGCACTATCGCGCTGATCTCCGCCGTTGCCTTCGCGCGGGCGCTCGGCGTCCCGCATGACGTGCTGGTGTCGCTGGCACCTAAATCCGTGACGGCTGGCGTTGCCATGGGCGTCAGTGAAAAATTCGGCGGCGACCCGACGCTGACCGCCGTGCTCGTCATGATGACCGGCGTCATCGGCGCCATCGTCGTGACGCCGTTGATGCGCGCGACCGGCATCAAGGACATGCGCGCGCGCGGTTTCGCCGCCGGCTTGTCAGCCCACGGCATCGGCACCGCGCGTGCGTTTCAGGTCGATCTGCTGGCGGGCACGTTCGCGGGCATCGGCATGGGCCTGAACGCCATGCTGACGCCGATTCTCGTGCCGGTCTTTCTTCCCTGGCTGCTCGGCTGATCAGCCGAGGTTCAACTCCTTGAAGAAGTCGTTGCCCTTGTCGT
>JAQGKN010000084.1 GCA_028290085.1 Hyphomicrobiales bacterium | reverse complement strand
CGGCTTCATGTTGAGGGCCATGCCTGTTTCCAGCCTGAGGTTAGGCGTCAATGGCCTAGCCGCGATTGGGTTCCCGATGCGTTCACGGCCCGGCTGATGGTTAACGCCCTATTAAGGATTTGCCGTCTTGATGACCGAACGTAACGAGTGGGGCGATCAGGAATGGCATCGAAGCGGACAGGCGCGCGCCGGCGCGCGGAGGGCGGAGGCGCCTCTCGCCATCGCCGCACATGGATCATGACGATTGGGCTTGGCGCGGCTGCAGTGGCCGGGTTCTATGCCGTCAGTATTTACAAGCCGAGGCCTGAATCCCGGGTCGTGGAGGCGCCGCGCCCGCCCGCCCCGATAGGTACGCGCTACGGTGCCGATGATCGCGACAAGCTCAACAGGCAGATCGCCTCTGCGGGCGATCCATCGCGCAAGGTTGCCGCGCTCTCGCCTCCGGGCCTCATTCCGCCCGCCGATGTCGCGCCGCGCAGGATGACGCCGGCCGACTGGCGCGTCATAGACACGAATTTCGCGGAGCAATTGCGCCGCTGCTGGCCCAGTGTAGATGCCCCGGGCCAAGGTTACATGCCCGTCGTCAAGGTCGAGTTCGATGCGCAGGGTGCGCTCGCGGGCAGACCGATGGTGATCGGCGCGCATAACGCGCGGGAGACCGCTGCGGGGCAAGCTCTGGTCGATGCGCTGATGCGCTGTGGCCCGATGAAAGTGCCCGCCGAACTGCGCGGCCTTCACGCGCAGTGGAAAACGCGCACGATCAGGCTCGACCCGCCACAGATGAGCGGGCTTTAAGTCCGTCCGGGCCTGAACGGATCGCGGTCTTGCGCGTTTGCAAAGCCTCAGGTCCAGCCCGGCGCACCCATGACACTTCCCCAGGTCTTCGCATTCGCCATCGTCCTCGGGATGATGGCTCTCTTCGCATGGGGACGTCTTCGCTACGACATCGTCGCCATGCTCGCGCTGTTCGCCGCGATGCTCTGCGGCATCGTGCCGGTGAAGGAAGCGTTCAAGGGCTTTGGCGACGACATCGTCATCATCGTCGCCTCGGCGATGATCGTCGGCTCGGCGGTCTCGAAGTCGGGCGTCATCGAGATGGTCGTGCGGCGGATCTCGCCGGTTCTCACCACATCGACGCGCCAGGTGGCGGGGCTTGTGGGCAGCGTTGCGCTGCTTTCGGCCGTCGTGAAGAACATCGGCGCCCTCTCGATGATGATGCCCGTGGCGAGCCAGATCGCGCGTCGCCACGATACGCCGCTGTCGCGTTTGCTGATGCCGATGTCCTTCGCCTCGCTGCTCGGCGGCGTGGTGACGCTGGTCGGCACGTCGCCCAACATCATCGTCTCAAAACTGCGCGCGGACATGACCGGCACGCCGTTCGGCATGTTCGATTTCACGCCGGTGGGCTTGCCCGTCATGGTCTCGGGACTCATCGTGCTCGTCCTCACACATCGCCTGTTGCCGGTGCGCAAGCGCAACGACGCCTCGCTTGCGGCTGCTTTCGGTGGGCTCGGCTACACGGCGGAAACAAGCGTCCCCGAGAGTTCGCCTTTCGCGGGGCGCGAGGTCGCGGCGCTGCAGGCTGAGGGCGATGGCGATATCAGGATTTCCACGCTGATCCGCGACACGCACAAGCGATATGCCAATCCCTCGACGCAGATCATCCGTCCCGGAGACGTACTGCTTATCGAGGGCGATCCAGCTGCCATCGAGGCCTTTTCGACGCGCACGGCGCTGAAACACGCGCGGCACGAACGCGCGCCCGCGGTGGGCGAGGGCGACGAGGGGGTCGGCGAGATCGAGTCCGTCGTGATGCCCGGCTCCATGATGATCGACTGGAGCGCCGAGCAGTTGCGGCTTTATCAGCGTTTCGGCGTCAACGTGATGGCGGTGAGCCGCTCGGGTCGCGTGCGGGCGCAACGCTTGAAGGATTTCAGGTTCCAGCAGGGCGACCTTGTCGTGTTCCAGGGCGATCGTGGGCGCATGGCCGAGACGCTTTCCGAGCTCGGCTGCCTGCCGCTCGCTACGCGTGACGTGGGCATCGGCCGTTCGCGTGCGACGCCGTTGCCGGTCATCATTCTTCGGCGCGGCCATGCTCATCATTCTGACGCGCGGAATCGCAGCGCGCGAGATCTATGACGCGATCGACTGGCCCGTGCTCATCACGCTGGGCGCGCTCATTCCGGTAAGCGACGCCATGAGCACGACCGGGGCTACGGACGTGATCGCCGGGTGGCTCGCAACTGTCGGCAAGGGATTGCCGGCCTACGGGCTGCTGGGCGTTGTGATGGTTGCCGTCATGGCCGTCACACCGTTTCTGAACAATGCGGCAACTGTGCTGGTGATGGGGCCAATCGCGGTGGGTTTTGCCAAGACGCTCGGCTATGGCCCGGACGCTTTTCTGATGGCGGTGGCGCTGGGCGCGGCCTGCGACTTCCTGACCCCGATCGGCCATCAGTGCAACATGCTGGTCATGTCGCCGGGTGGCTACAGGTTCGGCGATTACGCGCGGCTCGGTGCGCCGCTGTCAGTGACCGTGCTCGTCGTCGGTGTGCCGCTCATCGCTCTCGTCTGGCCACTCACCGGGCACTGAGGGTGCTCAGATGTCGCTGCGCTTCAGAAGATAATCCAGCCCGCCGACGCGATACCACCGATAGGCATAGGCTTCGAGCAGCAGCTTGTGACGGCCGCGCTCGTCGGCATGGCTGTGATCGTCGCTGAACAGGTTGACCAACAGGCTGTCGCTGGTGTCCGCCTTGCCGAGGCGGAAGGTTATTTCCTGCGCGCCTTCGCTGAGGTTGTGGACGAAGAGCACGGCGTTGTCGCGCCAGTCGTAGCGCATCGCGAAGACGCTCTGTTCGCCTGTCTCGACAACCCGGAAATCGCCCCAGCCAATCTCGGGCACTTCCTTGCGCATGCGGATGATGCGCTCGATCCAGTTGAGCATGGAGTCGGGATCGCGCCGCTGCTGCGCGGCATTCAGGTGTTCATAGCCGTAGGCGCCGCCCGAGATAACGGGAACGGCGAGCTTCTTCTCGCTCTTCGTGAAACCGCCGCGTGGCTCGTCGGACCATTGCATGGGCGTGCGCGCGCAATTGCGCTCTGGTAGCGAAAGGTCGTCGCCCATGCCCAGTTCGTCGCCGTAGCGCAGGACCGGCGTGCCCGGCAAGGTGAACATGAGGCTATAGGCCAGCCTTATGCGTCTGGTGTCGCCGCGCAACATCGGGGCGAGGCGGCGCCTGATGCCACGGTCGTAAAGCTGCATGTCCTTTTCGGGACCAAAAGCATCGAACACGGTCTGGCGCTGCTTGTCTGTCAGGCGACCAAGGTCGAGTTCGTCGTGATTGCGCAGGAACAAGCCCCATTGTCCCGTTGCAGGACGGGGCTTTGTCGCCTCCAGCGCCTTGGCGAGCGACCGGCTGTCGGCTGCGGCGAGCGCATAGAACAGGTTCTGGTTGGCCTGGAAGTTGAACATCATCTGCATGCGGTCGCCGTCGTCACCGAAATATTCCATGTCGGTGTCGGGCAGTACATTGGCCTCGGCGAGAATGATGGAATCGCCCTGCCGCCATTGCAGGAATTCGCGGAAGGTGCGGAGCATGTCGTATTGCTCGGCGGGCTTTCCGACATCGGCGCCCTTGGTGGAGATGACGAAGGGCACGGCATCCATGCGGAAACCGGAAACGCCGAGCTGAATCCAGAAGCCCATGATCTTCAGGATTTCGGCCTGCACATGCGGATTCGATGTGTTGAGGTCCGGCTGGAATTCGTAGAAGCGATGAAAATAATAGGCGTTGGCAACGTCGTCGCGCGTCCAGGTGGTCTTCTGCACGCCGGGAAAGACCATGCCGGTGTCGGCGCCTTTCGGCTTGGTCTTCGACCACACGTACCAGTCGCGATATTTGGAGTTGGGATCGCGGCGCGCTTCCTTGAACCAGGGATGCTGGTCGGAGGTGTGGTTGACCACGAGATCGATAATGACGCGGATGCCGCGCTGCTGGGCGCCGTGGGTGAATTCCACGAAGTCGCCGAGCGTCCCGTAACGTGGGTCGACATTGTAGTAATCGGCGACATCGTAGCCGTCGTCGCGGCACGGCGATGTCTGGAATGGCATCAGCCAGATGGCGGTGACGCCGAGGCCGCTGATGTAATCGAGCCGGCGCATGAGGCCAGCGAAGTCACCAACGCCGTCCGCGTTGGAATCCATGTAGGTGCCGACCGAGAGGCAGTAGATGATCGCGTTCTTGTACCAGAGATCGGAGATCATCTGCTTGTCTCGACTGTTGCCGTGCCCGCGGTGTTTCAGCGGTGGCAACGCGTCGAGGCGGGCATGAGTTCACCACGCTCCGGGAATTCAGCCGGAGCGTGGCTTTGGATGTCTTATTTCATCGCCTCGGCGAGATAGCTGTCGTCGATGTAGCGCTCGGGATCGGTGAGCGCCTTTTTGGGCTCCGCATAGGTGCTGCGCAGGCGCAGTACGGTCTTCATGCCCTCGCGATCGATGCGCAGGTCGCTGTAAATGCCGGTCTTGGCATCCAGCAGCTTGGTATAGGCGAGTTCGGCTTGCGGGCGCTCCATGCCGCGCATGTTCTTGCTGAGCATGGCGATGGCCTCTTCTTTGTTGGCGGGGTCGACCAGCCAGTCCACCGAGGCCTTGAAACCCTTGGTGAAGCCGACCATCTGCGCGCGTTTGGCGGCGGCCGCACCGCGCCGCGTGGTGGCGACGATGCCCTGATACGCGCCGAGCGCCTCCGTCGCGTTCTGCAGCCGGACGAAGCCCTTGGCCTCGGCCGCGATATCGAGCGGCGTGTTGAGCAGTGTTCCAGCCTGCTTGTTTTCGAGCAGGGCCTGCAGGCGCTGTGCGCCGCCGCCGACCTTCACCCAGGTGACGTCTTTTTCGGCCACACCGTTCTTGGCGAGGGCATCGCGCAGCACGAAGGCGAAGCCGGTGGTCATGGCGTCGACGGAAAGAGTCTTGCCCTTCAAGTCCGCGAAGGTTTTCACCTCGGGGGCGACCATGACGTGCAGCAGGCCGTTGTCGACACCAAACAGCGCGACAAAGTCGGGGGCGCCGCCGAGGTCCGTTTCACCCTGTCCCTCGTTATAGGCGATGATGTTGTCGACCGAGGTCAGCGCCAGATCGAAAACGCCGTTGAAGAGGTTCTTGGCCATTTCCGTGGAATTCGGCGTGATCGCCAGCGCAACGTCGAGGCCCTGCTTCTGGAAGAAGCCCTTCTCCTGACCGACCCAGAACGGCCAGTTGGACGCGCCCGCGAAGGCCACGACCTTGAACGGTTCGGCTGCTGTCGCGACTGAGATCGTCGCGGAAAGTGCGAGGCCGGCGAAGAGCGCCGCTCGCAGGATTTTGGACCCACGCATTGCATTTCCTCCAGTTCGGCCCGTGTGCGGGCTCTGTTCGACCTACCCGCGCTGCATGCCCCAGCGCCGGACCGTTTTCGCTTCGATGACGCGGAAGATGACCGCTTCCACGAGCAGTCCCACCGCCATGACGGTGAGGAGCCCGGCAAAGACGGCCGCCGTGTCCAGCGTGTTGCGGTTCTCGAAAATGTACCAGCCGAGGCCGCCCTGACCCGAAGACACCCCGAAGACGAGTTCGGCGGCGATCAGCGTGCGCCAGGCGAAGGCCCAGCCGATTTTCAGGCCCGACAGGATGGCCG
>JAQGKN010000090.1 GCA_028290085.1 Hyphomicrobiales bacterium | reverse complement strand
ATACATGTCCCATTCAACTTTTCTTTCGCCTATCGAAGACGTCATCGAAGATGCCCGCCACGGTCGGATGTTCATTCTGGTCGACGACGAAGGCCGTGAAAACGAGGGCGATCTCGTCATTCCCGCTGAAAAGGCGGATGCGTCGGTCGTCAATTTCATGGCCCGTTACGGACGCGGGCTCATCTGCCTATCCATGACGCGGCAGCGGGTGGAGCAGCTCGGCCTCAATTACATGGCGCCGAAGAACCAGTCGCCGCACCAGACGGCCTTTACCGTGTCGATCGAGGCTCGCGAGGGCGTCACGACCGGCATCTCCGCCGCCGACCGTGCCCGCACCATCGCGGTCGCTATCGATCCGGCCATGGCCCGACAGGATCTCGTGTCGCCCGGCCATGTCTTCCCGCTGGTCGCCCAGGATGGCGGCGTGCTCGTGCGCGCCGGTCATACGGAAGCTGCTGTTGATATCTCGCGGCTCGCCGGCATGAACCCGTCAGGCGTGATCTGCGAGATCATGAACGACGATGGCACCATGGCGCGCATGCCCGATCTCGTTGCATTCGCGCAATTGCACGGGCTGAAGATTGCCACCATCGCCGATCTCATCGCCTATCGCCGCCGCAACGAGAAATTCGTGGAGGCGATTGCGGAGGCTGCGATCACCAGCCGCTTCGGCGGTGACTTCAAAGTGAAGATCTACGCCAATCGCATCGACTACGCCGAGCATCTTGCGCTGGTGTGTGGCGACGTGTCGGGCGATGAGCCGGTGCTCGTGCGTATGCACCAGCACAATCTTCTCGCTGACAGCCTCGGCGACACCACGCCGGGCCACTTCTTCGGCGGCGAGGCGCGCGCGCGCGGCGGCGAGCTCGAAGCTTCCATGCGCATGATTGCCGAAAAGGGCCGTGGCGTCGTCGTGCTCATTCGCGAGCCTTCGCAGAACAGCCTCAGCCATGCTGTGCATGAGCGCGACGGTCTTGCGACGAGCGTGCCGATCGCAGAGCTGCGCCAATACGGCGTAGGCGCGCAAATCTTGCTCGACCTCGGCGTGCGCAACATCGTGCTTCTCTCGAACACCAAGCGCACCGTGGTGGGTCTCGACGGTTACGGGATCACCCTCGTTGGTCAGCAACCAATTCCGGCGCTCTAGACCGGATCTTTCATGCTTTTAAGAAACGCCAAAGGAGAGCGAAACAATGTCGACGAGTGAGGGGACAACAAGCTCCGTGAAAGTCGGAGGCTTGACGCTGGAAGTTCACAGGCGGGGCGCCGGCAAGCCGCTGCTCCTGCTCGCTGGCGAAGAGCAGCTCGAGCTTGATGCTCCCTTCGTCGCGGAACTCGCGCGCACGCATGAGGTTATCATCCCCTCGGCTCCGGGCTTCGGCCATTCCGAGCGTCCGGACTGGATCACCTCGCCCGACGACATCGCCTATATGTATCTCGACCTGATCGACGTGCTGGAATTGCGCGACGTGGTTGTGGTCGGCTTCGCGCTCGGCGGCTGGATCGCAGCCGAACTCGCCACCAAGACCGATCGTTCGATCTCCAAGCTCGTGCTGGTGGATTCCTACGGCGTGAAACTCGGCAGCCCGACCGACCGCGACATTCTCGACATCTGGACGTCGCGTCCCGAGAAGGTTCTTGCTGCCAAATGGGCCGATCCGGCCATGGGCAAGCGCGACTTCTCGAAGATGAACGACGATGAGCTGACCATCATCGCGCGCAACATCGAGAGCTTCGCGCGCTTCTGCTGGGAGCCCTACATGCACAATCCCAAGCTGAAGCAGCGGCTGCATCGCATCAAGGCGCCGACGCTTCTCATCTGGGGCGAGAAGGATGGGGTCATCTCCACGAGCTACGGCGAAGGATTCGCAAAGCTCATTCCCGGCGCACGTTTTGCGGTCGTTCCGGGCGCCGCGCACTATCCCCAAATCGAAGCACCCGAAGCGTTCTTGTCGACGCTGCGCGGCTTCATCGGTTGAACCGGATTTATTGAATTGGGAGGATATTGATCATGGACGCCTGGCACTTTACCGAAATGCCCTACCCCAACCTGCCGCCCATCGACTCGCTGAGCACGATGCGCGTCTCGCTGCCCAACAAGCTGTTCGATCCCAAGATCGGAGCGGATCTCTACAACCGCTATCTCGACGAATATATGATCGCTGACGATCTCGGCCTGAACCTGCTCTGCAACGAGCATCATCAGACCGCGACCTGCATCGATGTCGCCGCACCGCTGACCGCCGCCATTCTTGCGCGCCAGACCAGCAAGGGCCGCATCTGCATTCTCGGCAACCCCATCGCCAACCGTGGCGACCCGCTGCGCATCGCTGAAGAAATGGCGATGATCGACTGCATCTCGCACGGCCGTCTCGATGTCGGTTTCGTGCGGGGCGTGCCGTATGAAATCTTCGCTGCCAACACCAATCCGACCACTACGGTGGAGCGTCTCTGGGAAGGCATCGATCTCGTCGTGAAGGCCTGGGCGCCCTGCGACGAACCCTTCAACTTCGAAGGACGCTTCACGCAGCGCCGCGCGATCAACCTCTGGCCGCGCCCCTACCAGACGCCGCATCCCGGCATCTGGATCACGGGTTCGAGCGATCTCGAAAACATCAAGCGCGCAGCCGGTCGTGGCTTCGTCTTCGCAACCTTCCTGCAGCCGCATGAGAAGGTGAAATGGATGTTCGAGGGCTATCGCAGCGCCTATCGCGACACCGGCCTGCCGGGTGGCGGCGGAACGGCCTACATGCCACTCGTCTATACCGCCGAAACGGAAGAAGAGGCCGAGAAGGGCGCCAAGGAACTGACCTGGTACCTCAACGCCAAGGCGGAGCCGCAGTATCGCAATCCTCCGGGCTATGTGCCGGTCGACTTCAACGTCAACGCGCTGAAGGGCACGTTCACGGGCCGCACCGATGCGATGCGCGCCAAGACGATGGAGTTCCTCAAGGAAGAGGGCGTGATGGTCTATGGCACGCCCGACAGCGTCGCCAAGCAGATCAAGCGTCTCTACGATCTCGTCGGCGGCTTCGACCATCTGCTCATGATGCAGCAGGCCGGCTGGCTCGATCATGCGCGCACGGTCAAGAGCATGTCGCTCTTCGCCAAGGAGGTCTATCCGCAGATCCGCGATCTCCCGCGCACCAAGCCCCTCGAGTCGCGGGCAGCAGCTGAATGAGCGCGCATCATTTCGTCTCAGTCGACGGAGTGAGGACGCATTATCTGGAAGCAGGCGTCGCCCATCGCGGGCGGCGTCCCAGCATCGTGCTCCTGCATTCGGCGGAATTCGGCGGTGCTGCCGAGATTTCGTGGGAACACAACATCGACGCGCTCGGTGAGCACTATCACGTCGTTGCGCCCGACCATCTCGGCTTCGGGCGCACCGACAAGATCTTCGATTTCACCGGTCAATTCGACCGGCGCATCGCCCATATCCGCCGGTTCATCGAGACTTTGTGCCTCGGCCCCGTGCATGTCATGGGCAGCTCGATGTCGGGCGGACTGTGCCTGACGGTCGCCGCGCGGCAGCAGCCCGATTGGCCGCTGCTGAGCGTCACTTGCTGCTCGGGTGGCGGCGACGCACCCGACAATGCGGCACGCAAGACGCTCAACACCTATGACGGCACGCGCGAGCATATGCGCGCCATTGTGAAGGTGATGTTCGTCGATCCGAAATGGGCGGAGGACGAGGTTTATCTCGACCGCCGCCAGGAGATCGCGACATTGCCGGGCGCGTGGGAAGCCACAGCGGCTGCGCGGTTCAAGGCACCGTTCCGCACCGGTGGAGCTGAGAAGCGCGAGCGTGATTCCATCGATTACGGCACGATCAAAGTGCCGGTGCTCGTGATGGCCGGAAAGCACGATCCGCTACGTGCGCCCGGCTATACCGATAGCTTCGTGCCGAAGATTTCGAAGGCCGAGCTGCATGTGTTCGAGAATGCCGGGCACATGGGCAATATCGAATGCGCCGATGAGTTCAACACGCGTGTTCTGGCGTTTTTGAAGAGCATTGGTTGATTGTAACGTCGCGCCCGAGATGGGCATCGACCTTTCCGTCATTGCGAGCGTAGCGAAGCAATCCAGTACGTTCTTGCGACTCCTGGATTGCTTCGTCGCTTCGCTCCTCGCAATGACGGCGCGGCGCCTCTCAAGTGGGGCGCCGTCATTCTCCCAGAGGAAGAAGCAAGGCGCCCTACAACTGCGTCGTAGAGACCAGCCTTTTCGCAATCTCCACGAAACTTCCCGGCGTCTGCGCCGGCGTCATGCGTAGCGCCACCGCCACGTAGCGATCCGGGCGTAGCAGAACCAGCATGTTTTCCGCCTTGGCTAAAAGCGGTCCGAAGAGATTGTCGAGATCGCGGCCGGCTATCACATCCTCGTCCTCGCGCGGCACCAAAGTGATCTTTTGCGGGACGACCGCGATGCGCGTCACGGGTCCCAGGCCGATGGCTTCGACATCGGTCTGCGCCGCGAGCGCCTGCGAACCGGGGCCGATGGCAACGAGCGCAAACCCGTGCCCTACGGCTTCGTCGAGCCGAATGCGACTGCGGTCACGACGCTCCAGCCAGGGCTGGGAAAGCATGCGGCCCGCAGTCGCGAGGCCGCCATCGCCCGCCAGAAAACCTTCCTCGTAATATGGCTTCGGCTTGTATTTCATCTGCGCGAAATAGGCCTGCACCGGGGGCACGAGACTGGCGGCACGGAATGCGTTCTGCATCAGCGCTGCCTGGCGATTGGACTTGGGCATCATGATGCGGCCCATTGTCATGGCGAGTTCGATGAGCGCCCAGGCGTGCGGCGCGCGCTCACGCTCATAAGTATCGAGAAGCCGCGGGCCCATGCGGCCCTTCACGACCGCGGCCAGCTTCCACGCCAGATTATGCGCATCGCGAATGCCGCTGTTCATCCCCTGCCCCGCGAAAGGCGGCGACAGATGCGCCGCGTCTCCCGCCAGGAACACACGCGGCGAGTTCCACTTGTCGGCCTTGCGCGCATGGAACGTATAGACCTGCCGCCGCACCACGGGAGAATCAGCATCGGGTCCGGCTGCCGCGAGAAGCTCGCGGGCAAATTCCGGCGTCGAGGCCGCCTCTTCGTTCTCGTTCTCGTGCAGCATGAACTCATAGCGGCGAATGCCGCCCGGTCCCGGCAGCGTAATGAAAGGACGCGCCGGATCGCACATGACGCGCGTCTGACGGAAACGCTCCTGCGTGGATGCGAGATCAACGATTAGCCAGCGCTGCTTGTAAGTGGAGCCCACGAGATTGGCGCCGATCACACGACGCAAATTGCTGCGCGCGCCGTCCGATCCCACGACATAGGCCGCGCGCACGCGCCTTTCAGCACCATCGGCGCGCAACACCAGCGTCACGCCCTCAGCATCTTCTTCGACGACTTCGCAATCGTGTTCAAACAACGTCGTCACGTGAGGATACCGCGCGAGGGCGTCGCGCAAGGTGGCCTCGAGCTTGGGCTGCGTGAAGGCATTGCGGCGCGGATAGCCGTATTCGCGCGTCACCGGCTCGACCTTGGCGAAGCAAACGCCGTGGCGCGTGAAATAATTGGAGCCGTAATCCAGCATCACATCGGCGATGACCTCGTCGGCGAGATCGATGGCCTGCATAGTACGCAGGGCCTCGTCGTCGATGGAGACCGCACGCGGTTGCGTCACTGTCGTTGCATTGCGCTCGATGAGAATTGTGCGTACGCCGGCCTGGCCCAGCAGATGCGCGATGGTCATGCCTGTCGGGCCCGCGCCGACAATGGCGACGTCGCACGTCAGCGTGCCGGTTTCATTCGCATCCGTCATGGATCATTCCCTTTTTAAAACCAGGCCGGGGCCGTCATTGCGAGCGAAGCGAAGCAAGCCAGTACGGTCTTGCAACTCCTGGATTGCTTCGTCGCTTCGCTCATCGCAATGACGAGGCTCATGCGGCATTTGCCAGATGACGCTGCAACGCACCTTCTATCATTGCGGCTGCCGAGACGAGAAGGAGCACGAGTCTTTGTTCGTTCGCTTCGTCCAACGTGTCGGCCTCCACAACGAGACTGAGACTCGCAACGAGGCCCGCCTCCTCGCAGACGATCGGTGCAGCAAGCCCGGCGAGACCGCGATCGATCTCGCCGCGTCCCACGCAAAAGCCCTGTCGGCGGATCGCCGCGAGTTCGGCCTTGAAACCCTCGTTCGCCGTTTTGCCGCTAATGGCCAGAAGCTTCGTCAATCTTCGCGCAGGCAGACGCGCGAGGATCACTTTCGAGGTGGCACCCTGTGTCAGCGGCATGGGGCGGCCGCGTTCATAGCTGGGGCGAAACACGGCATCGCCCGATGCCGTGTCGGCGATGCACATCACCTGATCGTCGTAAAGACGCGAGAGAAGGCCGACGCAGGGCATGCGCGCCTGCGCGACCGTCTGTTCCAGCACATGAGCGCCTGCGCGCAGGAGCGGGTCGGTCAGGCGCGTCAGGCGGTCGAATTCGATGAAGGCCGGACCCAGCCGATAATGCGCATCGGCTGTCGCCTCCAGCAGGCCAGCAGCAAGGAGATCGCGCACGGTGCGATACACCGTGCTTTGCGGCACGCCCAGGGCCTCCGCCATATCGGTAACGGTCCACGTCCCCACGGCTTCGCCGAAGAGACGCAGCACCGCCATATAGCGTTGCAGGCCAGCCATATCTCGCGCCTCAGCTGCGCAGGATGCCTTTGCCCCACAGGTTGAGCGTGCGCTCGGCGTGCGGCCATTCCTTCACCTTGCGATCGTGCACGACCTCGAGTTCGGCCGAGACTTCGATCCAGTTGCCGTCGGAATCGACAATGAAGATGAAGAGATTGTTGCCGGGGCCGTGGCGGCCGGGGCCCCACATCAGCTGGATGTCCTGCGTCGCGAAATGATCGCACCAGTCGCGGATCACGTTCCAGTCGCCGGCCTCATAGGAATGATGGTCGATGCCCTGACGGTCCGAGCGGAAACAGGCGAGCGAATGATGCTCGTGATTGGAGCGCATGAAGACCGTGGAGACTTCGCCCGTCGGCTTGCGCACGCGGTCCGACACACCGAAGCCGAGCTTCCCGGCATAGAAGGCCTCGATGGCCTCGGGATCGTGCGAGGCGAGCGTAAGATGCTGGATTGGCCCCTTGATGCCGGCGCGCGGCGCGGGCTCATCGGCCGCAAGGCCAAAGAGGATGCGATTACCGTCGGGATCGGTGACGGCGAAGGCCTGCTCCATCAGGATGGACGGAGCGTCCTGCGGGGCAAGCCCCTCACGCTCGGCACGGGCGCGCAGATCGGCGAGCGAGTCCTCGTCACGGCACGCAAAGGCGCCGTGGCCGAGCTTCTTGTCGGTGCCCGTCGTGATCAGAACGCGGCGGGCGGGACCGCGGCAGAGAAAGCGGTCCCCCTTGGCCTCGACATCCATCTGCATGACGTCGCCATAGAATTTTGCGAGGCGCGCCGGGTCCGAGCTCTGCAATTCGATGTGGTGCAGGTAGGCGGCCGAATTCAGTGTCGTGTAGGTCATAGGACCCTCCCTTTTTTTCGATATTCG
>JAQGKN010000072.1 GCA_028290085.1 Hyphomicrobiales bacterium | reverse complement strand
GAGGCACAGGAGCGAAACGAGGATCAGCCCAAAACCGCATCTCTCCTTTTGCATTGCGTCCGGCTCTGTCCCGTGTTTTGCCCTTGAGCCGCCTCGCGTGACGGCGACGCCGATGATGGCTAGGACGCGCCCGCGAGCGTGCCGCTCAGCAGGCCGACGCCGAGCAGCAGCACGGCGACGGCGGCGGCGAGTTCGAGTCCGCGCAACGCCAGCATGCCGCTTGCGCCGCGAGAGCTTGTGATCCTTTGCGCAATATTCTTCGCGTGTACGGCGACCCAGGCGAGCGTCCCGGTTGTCACGGCGGTGCCGACCGCCATCGCCAGCGTCGCGGCGACGCCAGCGTAAAGAATGCCCTGCGCGGCAGCGAAAACCAGCACGAGGATGGCGCCAGAGCAAGGCCGTAATCCGGCCGCGACAACGGTCCCCAGGGCGTCGCGCCAGGCGAAGGACTTTCCACCGAGTAGCGTCGGGTCCGGCATGTGCACATGCCCGCAATTGGGACCATGCGCGTGACGAGAATCGTCCCCCGCCACGCATTCGAACCGCGAAAAGCGGCTTTCCGGTTTCGTCGGCGTGCGGCGCTCGCGGAGAAAGGCAGCTCCCTTGCGCCACACCAGCAAGAGGCCGACGAGCGCGATTGCCGCGTAGGAGGCGATCTCCACCCATTGCGCGGCGCTGCGCATCGCCTGCGCTGTCGCGCCGATGAGGACCGCGAGCCCGCAGACGATCGCGATGGCGACAAACGCCTGCAGCAAAGCCGCCAGAGCCGCCATCACGAGCCCGCGTTTCAACGCACGTTCGTTGGCGACGAGATAGGCTGCGAGAACCGCCTTGCCGTGACCTGGACCCGCCGCATGAAAGATCCCGTAGAGGAACGCCAGTCCCAGCAGGCTCCACAGGCCAGATGGGTCGGCGCGGATGGCCCCTACGGCGGCGCGCATCATGAGATCGAAATGCTGTTGCTGAGCGAGAATCCAGCCGGTCACGCCCGACGCGGACCCGCCGCCTTCGGAAATGCCCACACTGAACGGATTGCGCGCTTGCGCGAATGCGTCCTGCAAGGGACTTGCGCAGCACAAAGCGACCAGCAGCCATAAAGCAATCCGGGCCGAGCGGCCGCGCAAGGTCATGGGCAGGCCACCAGCGCGCTACTGGCGAGTTTGACGCCGAAATCGACGCCCGGCGAAATGCCGCTGAAGAAAGCTTCGGTGAGCTTCTTCGATTCGTTGTCGTCGAGGGCCCTGGGATGCGAAACGTCGAGGGTGCATCCGTCGGCCGCCGCGACAAGCGCGACGCCGTCCCAAGCGTAGTCGAACGAAACGAAATAGGTCGGGTCGTAGACCTGAAGAGTGAGAGCCTTGCCCGCGCTGGCCGGCTTCTTCAGAGGCACTGTGAAGCGCAGCGTCACTAGTTTCCTGTCGTCCTCGCTCATCGAGATTGCTTCCGCCCTCCCGAGCTCGATCTGCTGGCCGGGGGACTTCACGACGGTGTAATATCCGAACGCCGCGAGTTCATCGACATTCTGCTCCGCCATGCGCTGGAGCTGCGCGGCGGTGGCCGGCTGGCCCCCCGAATTGATGCCCGTTGTCGCGAAAGCCGAATACATTTCGTCAAATGTCCAAGCATGGCGGAGGCCGGTCACCAAACCGTTGCCATCGAACAAGACCTCGCTTTTAACCACCACGAAGACATGCGGATGGGCGAGGGCGGGAGCGGACAGGCCAAGGAAAGCGGCGAGGGCTGAGGCGATCGGCAAGGGGAGTTTGAAGGTCAAGATCCTGCATTCCATCTCAGACGTCGCTCAACTCAGGGCCGGAGCATGCTTGCGAGTTCAGACGCGCGGTTGGTCGAGCAAAGGTTCAGGCGGAGGTACCAGCGATATGCGCCAGTTTCACGACAGACTCCGATCAGTGGAAAGCCAAGTGAAAGGACCTCCATAACAATCGCCTGTGCAAACTCGGCACCACCGCCGCGGCCGGTCGACATGAGACTGTCATTCCGCGCTGCTACGCGGCTCGACGAGCAGGAGAGTCCTTTGACGTCGCTAAACATAGACAATCACGCCACGCACCTGCGTTCGGACGTCACCGCCTCGGGCGCCTTCGAGTTTGCGCCCGACGCGATCTTCACCGCGTTGCGCAGACGTGTTCTCCTCGGCTTTGTCGCGCTTGCGACCCTCGCCGGTCCATGCTCCGAAAGTTTCGGCATGGAACCGGAGCTCGTCCATCAGGAGCCGTCGAAGCCGCTTGCGGCGCCTCCGCTTCCGCAACGCAGCCCGTTCGCGCGCCCGGACACGATGCGAGATTGCGACATTGGGGTCGAGAGATCGCGGACGCTCGTGCAGACCTTGCCCGAAGGAGACCTGTCCCGGTATTTCGCGGAGCGAATGCTGCAACAGGCGCTGACGGAAGCCGGCAATCGCGAATTCGATGATTGCGTCGAATGGGCCGAGCAAGCCGCGCTCGAAATCATGGAGCACAGGCACCAGCTGCAGCCGGGCGAAACGCTGGACATCCTGAAGGCCGACCGCTAACGCACGCCTGCGGCCTTTAGGACGCCGTTGCGCCAAACCTGATCAGAATGACGAAATAAATCGAAGCGGACAGGATCGTGATCAACGGGGACTATCTTGAAGCGGGTCCTCGGAGGACCGGGGCCGCTCGACATCATTAGCCTGCCGCTCCAGGGACACGAGAAACGCGCTGTGGCTCTCGAGTCCCTCGCGGTGGGCTTTCGCCCTCGCTTTATTGGCCCATGAACTTGATAATTTGCTCCGCCACGGCGCGGGCCGCTTCTTCTGGCATGTAATGCCCACAATCGGTAAACACGCCACCTTGCACATCCGCCGCGACCAAGCGCATCGTGTCGAGCACCATTGCTCCGACTCCGCTCTCCGCACCGAACGCGAGTACCGGTATTGCGAGCTTGCGCTCGGCGCGCGCCAGAGCGTGCGCGACTCCTTCTGGCCCGAGATTTTGGCGGTAATAGGAAAGCGCCGCCCGCGTCGCGCCTGGAGCCGCGTTAACCCGCACATACTCCCCGAGATCCGCCGGCGTGATCGTCCACGGACGAATGGATTTGACCCGAAACAGCCAACTCAGGAACTCCCGCTCGCGCCCCTGCAGCAGGATCTCGGGCAGGTCGTCAAGCCGGTTGAATGCCAGCTGCCAGGTCTTGACATTCGCCTCCGCCGAGGGAATGCCAGCCGGCGGTGGCGGGGTGATTCCGGGCAGCAGTGCGTCGAACACTGCGAGCCGCTTCACGTCGCCTGACCATTCGGCCGCATAAGCATAGCCCATCCAGGTGCCGAGATCGTGACAGACGACGTCGACCGGCCCGTCCGCCGTCAGTCCTAGCGCCTTGACGAAACTATGAAGTTCGGCGGCCGCGGCGCGCATCTCGTAGCCAGTGGCGGGCCGATCGGAGTCTCCCATGCCGCGCGGGTCGAGCGCGATCACGCGCCGACCGGCTTTGGCGAGCAGCGGCATCACATACCGCCATGCGTACCAGCTCTGTGGCCAGCCCGGCAGCAGCAGGATTGGCGTACCGCTTCCACCTTCGACGAAATGCAACCGCACGCCCTTGATCATGACCGTATCGTGGTGGAATTGCCTCCAGAACGTCGCAGAGTCGAATGGCGGCAACGTATCTGCGGCGGAGGTTTGAACGATTTCATGCGTCATCGTGTACTCCTGGTTGGCGTTTGCGATCAGCGGTTGCCTCGAAGCGCTCGGTGATACTGGTTTCGCGGGGTTGAATTCAGCTTGAAATAGAAAGTGACCTCTTCCAAATTGGCGAATGCTCAGTCGAGCAGCTTCGACGCGCTATCAACGAGGCTCGCCATTTCCTTGCGTGAGCGGCCGGTCTTGCCGAGGACACGCATTCCCTGCACCACGCAGAGCAGCAGGCGGGCAGTGACCATGGCATCGACCCGCGGGGAGATAGAGCCATCTTCCTGTCCCTCGCGAATGAACTCGACGAGACGCCTCTCCTGGCTCGCGAGCACGGCGGCGACGCGCTTCGCCATTTCCGGATCAGAGCTTGCCAGATCGACAGCGCTGCCCACGACGAAACAGCCGCGCCGGCCGGTTTTGCCATGGCTGTATTCGGCATAGACG
>JAQGKN010000071.1 GCA_028290085.1 Hyphomicrobiales bacterium | reverse complement strand
GCCAAACGCGGTGACCATCAGATAGAGAGTCTGGCGAAAGGCGCTGTCGCCCTCCGCAGTGAGCAATGCAGGATGAGAAACGGTCGCGGGCGGATCGAACACGCCCGCATGCCGGGGCGCTCTGCTGGTCTTGCTGCTCACCTTGGCCGCCACGGCGAATCCTTTCCGCGCGTCTGTCCGCGCTTGCGTCACCCCAAAGGCTGTAGCGAAAACGCGCGCTCATTTGAACCGCTGTTCCGGAAAAGGGGGGATTGACGGTACGAAAAAATACATACAACCTGTAGCTAATAGACGAGCAAGAGGTCAAAGTCATGTCGGCAGTCGCGGATCATTTGCACGTGAAGTCCTCCCCTGCCGTGAAGCTTCAGGCTGTGCCGCTGCGCACAGGAGCCGAATATCTGCGCTCGCTCGATGATGGACGCGCGGTTTTCGTGGATGGCGAGCGCGTACGCAATGTGACGACGCATCCGGCTTTTGCCGAAGGCGCGAAATCCGCTGCCCAGCTCTACGACATTGCGGCCGACCCCGCGATGCGCGAGCGCATGACCTATACGTCTCCGACCAGCGGCGGCCCCGTTCTGCGCGCCTATCAGATCCCGCGCAGCCACGCAGATCTCCGCGCCAAGCGGCTTGCGTCCGAGACGTGGTCCGAAGCGTCCTTCGGCCTGATGGGCCGCACGCCCGACCACGTCGCAGGCTTTTTCGCGGGCTATGCTGCCGTACCGGAGGTCTTCGCGGCGGGCGGCAAGCAATATGCCGAAAACGTCGTCGCCTTCTACGAGCACCTGCGCGAGAACCATCTCTGGACAACCTATGCCATCGTGCCGCCGCAGATCGACCGCGCCAAACCCGGCCATCTGCAGAGCGATCCGACGCTCTACGCAGGTGTCGTGAAGGAAAAGAGCGGCGGAATCGTCGTTTCCGGCGCGCAGCAGCTGGCGACGGCTGGCGTATATTCCGATTATCTCTATCTCAGCTGCATCCACCCGCTGCAGCCGGGCGACGAAAACTTCGCAATCGGTGTCGCTATTCCGATGAACGCCGAAGGGTTGCGCCTCTATCCGCGCCGCCCCTTTGCGCTGCAGGCGACGAGCACTTTCGACTATCCGCTGTCGAGCCGCTTCGACGAGTCGGATTGCTTCGTGGTTCTCGATAACGTTTTCATCCCGTGGGAAAAGGTTTTCATCTACCGAAACCTCGAAGTCTGTCGCGATCAGTGGTGGAAAACGCCGAGCCATTCCTATGGCAATCTGCAAGCGCAGGCGCGGTACGCCACGAAGCTGCGCTTCATGATAGGCCTCGCCAAGCGCATGAACGAGTTGACCGGCAACGATGGTGTGCCCCCCGTGCAGGTGCAGATGGGGGAACTCGCAGCCCTCGTCGCCACCGTCGAGACGATGCTGGAAGCGCAGGAAACGCGCGCGACGATCGACGCGAATGGCGTCGTCTGGCCCTGCAAATCCACGCTTTATGCGGTGATGGCGCTGCAGTCCGAAAACAATCCACGTATGATCGAAATCATTCGCGAGCTGACCGGCGCAGCGATGATCAGCATGCCGTCCTCGGTGAAAGATCTCGACAGCCCCGTCACAGCGCCCGACATGGAGCGCTACATGGCATCGGGGAAGGCAGGTGCGCGCGAGCGCATCGCGCTGATGCGGATGGCCTGGGATTTCATCGGCTCGGAATTCGGCAATCGCCACCAGCAATATGAGAAGTTTTACGGCGGTGCGTCGTTCATCGTGAAGCAGAACATGTATCGCAACTACGACTTCAAGCGTGCCACAGATCTGGTGCAGCGCGCGCTGGATCTCCCGGAATGACAGGACTTTCTCGCTAGCTGAGGGAGGGTCAATGTCATCATCGCAAGACGACACGTCACCTGCTCCTGATCCGGCGCGGCTGCTGCGGGATACGCTCGCGCTCTTTCCAACCGGTGTCGCGATCATCACCAGCCTCACGTCGCAGGGCGAGAGGATCGGCGCAACCGTCAGCTCCTTCAATTCAGTGTCGCTCGATCCCCCGCTGGTGCTGTTCAGCATCGCGCGAAGTGCAAAATCTTTCGCAGCCTGGGCCGAGATAAACACGTTCGCCGTAAACGTGCTGCAGGAAAGCCAGAGCGCGCTCTCGACCCAGTTTGCGCGCGCCGACGGCGATAAGTGGGCCGGACTCGATCCTGAGCGCGGTGAAAAAACAGGCCTGCCTCTGCTGCGTTCCGCAATTGCTGCACTCGAGTGCAATGTGTGGGCGCGCTACGATGGCGGCGATCATCTCATCATCGTTGGAGAGGTGCTGGCGCATGAGCGCGCGCTCGGTGCGGATGCGCGCCCGCTGGTATTTTCCGCTAGTCGCTACGCACGTCTCGCCAGCGAAACAGACATTGCTACGCCCGATCATGTGGGGCATCTTCTGCATGGCTGGTGAAAAGCCATGCGCAGGCGTGCCCGGACTGGCGCGAGATTTGCAAAACGCTCACGGACACTGGCCGCGCGAATAACACAAGAGATCGCGGCCTCAGATGAGGGAAATAGCGATGAACGAAGATCAGGGTCGCATCAAGGGGACGACGCGACGCACGCTCGTCCAGGGGTTCTCCGCCGCTACTGGTCTCATCGCCATGCCGGCGATCGTGCGCGCACAGGCGCCACAGGTCATGAAGATCGGCACGCCCACGCTGAATGACGATCAGCATGAATGGATGAGGATCTTCGCAGCCGCTGTTGAATCAGGCAGCAAGGGTGCCATCAAGGCAGAACTCTATCCGGCCAGCCAGCTTGGTTCGGCGCCGCGCATGATCGAAGGCGCGCAATTGGGCACCGTGCAAGTGGTGGTGCAGCCGCCCGAGTTTCTCAGCGGCGTCGACAGCCGCTACGAATTGCTGGGTGCGCCGGGCCTGTTCAAGGATCTCGGTCACGCACAGCGCTGCCTGCTGAGCCCGGCGTTCAACAAGGAATTTCTGTCCGTCGGCGACGGCAAGGGCCTCAAGGGCATCGGCCTGTTCATCAACGCACAGATGATCATCAACTGCCGCACCAAGCTCGAGTCACTGGCCGACATTTCCAACAAGAAGATCCGCGTGCTCGCCTCAGCGATCCAGCTTGAGCAGGTGAAGCGCCTGAAGGGCACGGGCATTCCGATGGCGCTCGGCGAAGTTCTCCCTGCGGTGCAGCAGGGCACGATCGACGGCGTGATGGGGAGCCTACCGGTTCTGACAGCCCTGCGTTTCTACGATGCCGCCAAATATATCCTCGATACCGAACATGCCACAATCAGCGTGGTCTCTGTGGCCAGCAAGGTCTGGTATGACAAGCTGCCCAGGGAATTGCAGGTCGTCATCGATGAAGCCGGACAAAAGGCCAGCGCCGACATTTACAGCTGGGCGGTCGATTTCAATGAAAAGCAGCGCAAGGTCTGGACCGACAATGGCGGCGAAATCGTCAAGCTTTCTCCCGCTGCTCATGAGGAGCTGATGAAGCTCATGC
>JAQGKN010000024.1 GCA_028290085.1 Hyphomicrobiales bacterium | reverse complement strand
GTGGCGCGACGCATCCGGCCAGGCCTGGGTGTCGATGCCGGCGGGCCAGGTCATCAGCTTGGGACCGCAATATGGGCGATAGACGTCACAGAACCAATCGGAGGGCTGGATCAGTCTCTTGAACTGTGGATCTTCGGCGAGCGCCACCGCCTGATCGGGCATGCCGAAGTCGCCCGGGCCAAAGATGACGGGGTTGGGCTGAGGTGTCTTGTCGAGGACAGACGGGTAGCCTGCGAGCCCGATCGGATAATCGGGATGTTTTTGCGCGAGAGTGTAGTCATTCACGCGGACGTCGCAGCCGATCTCTTCCAGACTCTGCCAGAGCGCAAGGAAGGCCGTGTAGAATCCGGTGCGCACCTGCTGGCGGCGGAGGCTCCGGTACGCGTATCGCGCGAACCTTCGAGCCTGCGCGTAGGCTCCGCCCAGAAAGCCGCGCCTCAGTTGCCACTCGAAGCCATCATAGAACAGCATGACCAAGGGGCCCTTCGCAGTGAAGATGGCCCCCTGGGTCAGCGTAGCTGGACGAAGCGTATGCAGCTTGTTCTGGACATTAAGCACACAGTTCTCCTCGCACGCGGGCACGCGAGCGAGTTTAGCTGCAAAGTTTCCCTATACGAAACCTTTGAATCAACATGCGCAAACTACGCTTCAGCTAGACAGTTGCGGAAGCGCGGCCTCACAAAGTCGATCAGGTCCTGGCTTCCTTGGCATAGCGGCTCACCGGGACTTTAAGCCCAAGATTGTCGCGCAGCGTCGTGCCCTCGTAATGGGTGCGGTAGACGCCCCTGCGCTGCAATTCCGGCACCACGAGATCCACGAAGTTGTCGAGACCACCGGGCAGATAGGGCGCGATGAAGTTGAAGCCGTCTGCGGCGCCCTTCTCGAACCATTCCGTCATCTGGTCGGCGATGTCGGCCGGCGTTCCGATCAGCGAGAAGTGGCCGCGCGTCGAGCAGAACTTCTGGTAGAGCTGGCGAATGGTGAGATTGTCGCGCTGCGCGGCCTCCACCAGCGCATCGACCCGGCTGCTGAGCACGTTGCTCGAGGGCACTGGCGGCACAGGGCCGTCGACGGGAAAGCCGCTGAAATCGAAGCCCATCTTGCGCGACAGCACGGCCACGCCGATGTCGGGATGGATGAGATCTTGCAGCGACTGGAATTTGTCCTGCGCCTCCTGGCGCGTCGGCGCGACGATCACCGACAGGCCCGGCATGATCTTCAGGTCGTCGCGTTCGCGGCCATACTTGGCCATGCGTCCCTTGACGTCGTCGTAGAACGCCTTCGCGGCGTCGAGTTCCTCATGCGCCGTGAAAACGACTTCCGCCGTCTCGGCTGCGAGTTCGCGTCCATCGTCGGAAGCGCCTGCCTGCACGATGACGGGCTGCCCTTGCGGCGAGCGCGCGACGTTGAGGGGGCCCTGCACGTTGTAGTAAGCGCCGTGGTGGTCGAGCACATGCATCTTTTCGCGGTCGAAGAAGACGCCTGTTTCGCGGTTGCGCACGAAAGCGTCGTCATCCCAGCTGTCCCAGAGGCCTCGCACCACGTCTGCGAATTCACGCGCCTTTTTGTAGCGTTCGGCCTTGGGCAAATGCGGTTCGTCGCCGAAATTCGCTGCCGCGGCCGGATTGCCGGTGGTCACAATGTTCCAGCCACCGCGACCGCCGCTGATGAGATCGAGCGAGGCGAATCGACGAGCGAGCGCATAGGGCTCCTCGAAGCTGGTGCTCGCCGTGCAGACGAGACCGATGTGCTTGGTGAAGCCGGCGAGCGCGACCAGCAGCGAGAAGGGCTCGATCCAGGCAACATAATGCGTGCGGTGGAGCGCTTCGGGTTCCGCGGTGAACGCGGTCGGGGAATCGGCGGAGAACAGCATGTCGAACAGGCCGCGCTCGGCGGTCTGGGCCATCTGCACGAAATGGGGGAAATTGACGCCTGCATCCGCCTGAGCATCCGGATGGCGCCAGGAGCCAATGTGATGGCCGCAAGGCCGGACGAACATACCCAGTTTCATTTTGGCTTTGCTGTCGACCACGGCTTCGTCCCCTTTTTTGATTTGCTTTGTGTTCCTGCTAACGCCTCAGCACTCAGCATGCAAATTCGATCAGCCGCCGGGCAGCTCGTCGGGCACGGAGCCGTAGCGGGCAATCACGACTGCCTCGTCGAAATCCCCGGTTGCGGGGTCGCCCGTTCGGGCGAAGGCGACGCCGCCGTGTCCGGCCTCCGCGCCAAAACGCTGCGCCGCACGGCGCGCGGGCTCCGAGCCCTGAAACTCCTTGGCCTCGCCGGGCACCTGGTCGCCATCCTCTCCGGGGAAAAAGGGAATTGCGACGTAATAGGTGACTCTGGCCATGGACGGCTCCCGAAATGCATGCGCGCGCCCCGCTCAATGGCCGGGCGCGCCATACCTACAGCATCTCGAGAAAGGGCGCGCCCGTCAGCTCGTCTTCACGCCCGATGCGCGTAGAACGACGACCCTGCTGCCGGTTGGGACACGGCTGTAAAGGTCGATGATGTCCTGATTCATCAGGCGGATGCAGCCGCTCGACATGGATTGCCCGATCGACTCGGGTTCGGTCGTGCCATGGATGCGATACAATGTGTCGCGGCCGTCCTGGTAGAGGTACATGGCGCGGGCGCCCAGCGGGTTCTTCGGAC
>JAQGKN010000014.1 GCA_028290085.1 Hyphomicrobiales bacterium | reverse complement strand
ATGGCCTGATTCTGGAGGGGCCACGGATGTGGACGAACGATAACCGGGCGAAATACGATCGCGACAGGCTGCGTTATCCGAGCGATCTCACCGACTCCGAATGGGCGCATATCGCGCCGTTGATCGGCTTTACAAACATCTCCCCGCTGTTTAAGCGCAGCAAATGCGAGGTCCTGATCAATTTCATGTACGGTCGTGTCAGCCGATTCCTGTCACACCTGACGAGAAGAGCATCTCCTCGCTTGACGCAATCTTGGGCGGCTCCGGTTGGCAACACCGCCTTGACCCCGCCATGAAGCGCGGACCGGCCGTTGAGAATTTGTTCCGGCAGACGCTACAGATGGCCGGGACCTATCGTCGGCGTTATCAACGGATAGGCGAGAATCGCCAAAAGCGTCGCGCCACATTCGCAGACCGTGTTGTCCCGGAAGTTGAAGCCGATTGGCTGCTGGCTCATCAGATTGCCCCAGGGTGCGTCCGCCAGGATCATTCGCTCGAGCCGAAGCGAATGATGGCGGCGCTCCCGAAGAACTCTCAAACGCGCTCTGCTGTCCACGAAGCTCGCGGTTCTCGAAGTTCCCTGATCGCCGCGTCGTCGATCAATTCGGTCCTGTTTCGACCGATTAATTCCCTGCTCTGACGCGCAGGGAATTTTGCTCATAAGTCACTGATTTAAAGACTGATATATTTCCGCCAGCCCCCAAAAGAACGGCCGTGTCCGGGAATTCCCTGTAATTTTCCCTGAAAGCAGGGAAAATCATGCGGAGACCGGTTCGAAGTTGACTGCGTCCACCACCAAGAGCAAAAAGCTTACATGGCGTGGCACAGTTTCTGGCCTTAGCGGCAACGCAACAGCTGCCCACTTTCATGGCCCTGCAGATCCCGGCAAGAATGCTGGCGTGCTTGTGCCAGCCTCGGGGGTGAGTACCGGTGCGTTTGAGGGGGCTGCGACCCTTACCGATGATCAGTCTAAGGCGTTCATGGCGAGTCAGACCTACTTCAATGTTCACACCGCGGCCAATCCGAACGGGGAGGTTCGCGGGCAGGTTGTAAAGGAACAATAGGGAAAGCCACGTGGCAGCTCTGTAGCGAGGCTGCTCTTCTCGGAAACGCACGAGAGTTCGTCATGAGACAGGATGAATTTCAATCCGGCGACGTTGCTGTCCTCAAGCAGGATGTTGAGTGGGGTGGCGTCGTATTCCCAGCGGGTACGGAGTGTGTCGTGATCGCGACGTCCGAGGGCGGAGAGTATTCCGTCGAAGTCCTCGAGCCGAGACGTGACATCATTTCTGTCCCGGAGGCGGCCCTTGAAGCTTTGCAGCCGTAGCATGCGTCCACAAGCGGCCGGATTAATTTCCCGCGGGCTTGGGCGTTGATCACCTGGTTAGCGGCTTCCACGAAAGCGGATCCTGCTGCTTAAACGCTGTCAGGTATTACAGCATATGGGTGAAATGGGACCGGTGAGTACCAGTTATGCAAAAGATCTACGCAGCCGTTATCATGGAAACTGATCTTGGTGAGCGGGCCTTTTTTGTTGGTGAGGATGAGCTAGAATCCGCGAAGGCGACGTTGGTTAGGCTCTTCCCGGATTTGGCCGATAGTCACGCAACGATGTATGAGCTGCCGGGTACACTTGCTGAACTCCTGGGCGTCGAGAAAGGTGGCGCAACGGAATGGCCCGTGGGGACCGTCGTACTTCTCATGGAGTGATCACATGCTCATCCAGGAGGCCCGCATACCAGTGCTTATGTCGAGGGCGGGAGTTCAAATGGCGAAGAAATAACAAGTCACAGGAGGAAGTGAAATGAGCAGAAAGCACTCTTTCGCTTGTGCAATCGGAACCCTGCTTGCAACGGCCGGGCTTGCTCATGCGCAGGACGTCATCAAGCTGGGTGCTGCCGTCCAGCTCACCGGATCTGAGGCCAATACCGGCCGTTATTATCGGGACGCCTATCGACTGACGATCGACAAGATCAATGCAGCGGGCGGAGTCAATGTTGGCGGCAAGACCTATCACCTTGGTCTGACTCTCCTCGATAATCAGTCTGACGTGAACCTGGGCGTACGCCAGTACGTTCAGTTAATCACGTCGGACAAGGTGAACTTCCTGCTCGGTCCATTCGCCAGCAATCACGCACTGAACGATAGCTCGATCGCCGAGAAGTATCAGGTCCCGATGGTCCAGGGAGGCGGCGCGTCGACGCAGATCTATAGCCGCGGCTACAAATATGTCTTTGGGACACTACCGCCAGCGGATGATTATTACGCGAGCACCCTCGATATGCTCGCGAAGGCGGATCCAAAGCCGAGGACGGTTGCCCTCGTTGCCGCGGACGACAGCTTTGATGTGTCTGTGGCAAAAGGAACCCGTAATCACGTGAAAGACGCGGGCATGACACTCGCGGTGGATCAGACCTACCGTGAGGGCAACGCGGATTTCTCGACGATCCTCGCAGAAATCAAGTCGAAGAACGTCGATGCGATCCTGTGGAGCGGGCATGAGACGGAAGCTTTGAACTTCTTGCGACAGATGAAGGGGCTCAACGTCAACCCGACCAATTATTATGGATTTACAGTAGGCGTTCCGACCGAGGATTTCCGTAAAGCACTTGGCAAGGACGCCGACTTCGCCTTCGGCATGACCTCCTGGCTTGCCGATGCGAGCCTCAAGGACCGCTGGTTCGGCGACGCAATTGCTTTCGCCAAAGACTATGCGGACAAGTATCAATACGCTCCCGATTATCACGCCGCCTCCGCTGTCGCGGATGTCGAGACGTTTGCGATGGCTTTCGAGCAAGCAGGGTCTCTTGATCCCAAGGCGGTACGCGATGCGATTGCGAAAGTGGAGTTCGACAGCGTCTACGCACATATCAAATATGGCCCGAACGGCCAAATTGTGCTGCCGCAGATCGTTATCCAGATACAGGACGGCAAGGTGGTGCCCGTCTACACGGACCGCGTCCTGAACAAGGCGTACTATCCAATCCCGCCCTGGAACAGGCGACCCTGAAACCGATTGGTAAGTAGCTCTGCTCGGGGGTAAACCTGACGCGGGACGTTTCCCGCAAGCTTGCCGACTTCCATGCAGGCGCAGATGCCATCGAGTCTCGAACCGCACGCGTAACGCCCGGAGCTTCAAGGGAGGAACGCCATTTGCTGCTTGCCCAGGTGCTTTTGAATGGAGTCCTGCTCGGCGCGCTTTACGGGCTCATGGCGCTGGGCATGGCACTCGTCTGGGGCGTGCTGAACATCGTAAATCTCGCGCATGGCGCCTTGATCATGCTCGGTGGATATGTCGTGTATTACTGCTATACGTTGCTCGGGATCGACCCTTTGCTCGCACTTCCGGTGGCCATGGCGAGCATGTTCGCAACCGGCTATCTGCTGCAGCGCTTTCTCCTGAACCTGATCGTTCGCGGGGCGCTGCTGAACACCCTCCTGATCACCTTCGGCCTGGATGTGGTGATTACCTATCTCGGCCAGGTCGTCTTTACAGCCGATTTCCGTACCATCAACCCGAGCTATTCAGGCGCTAACTTTATGCTCCTGGGTCTGACGGTGCCGGTTCTGCGGCTTATCGCTTTCGGCATTGCCCTTTTGCTGTCAAGCGCGCTCTGGTTTCTCTTGAATAAATCCGGGCTCGGCCGCGCGATTCGTGCCACCGCGCAGAACCTCGTCGCTGCGCGTCTTTACGGTGTCGATCCGCGCCAGGTCTATGCCGTCACATTCGGCATCGGGGCCGCGCTTGCCGGGGCAGCGGGTGGCCTCTACGGAATGATCTCACATCTGACCCCCTATATCGGGAGCAGCCTGACCGCGAAGTCTTTCGTCATCGCCATTCTCGGAGGGCTCGCCAACCCGTTCAAAGTCATCCTCGGAGGCATCGTGGTGGGCGTGGCCGAATCTCTGGCGGCCCTATACATTGGTCCTACCTATACAGACGTAGTCAGCTTCCTGCTCCTCGTTGTCATTCTGGTCGTAAGGCCAGCGCATGCCTTGAGGGCCGCGTGATGCAGCGATCCGTTCTCGTGCTCGTCATTATGAGCGTCATCATGCTGGCTTTCCTGCCCTGGATCGCCAGCGACGTCATGCTCCAGTTTGCGATCAATACGCTGCTGCTGGCGACCTTGGCACAATCCTGGAATATTCTTGGCGGCTTCGCGGGTTACGTGTCCTTCGGCAATTCTGTCTTCTATGGCCTCGGAACTTATGGTACGGCCATTGCCATGGCACAGTTCGGCTTGCCCTTCTGGGTCGGGCTCATGCTGGGCGCATTATTGGCCGTGATATGTGCGCTGATCGTCGGTTTGCCGATCCTGCGGCTTCGCGGGCCTTATTTTGCGATCGCGACGCTCGGCTTGTCCGGCGTCATGGGGGCGATCGTCTCGAATATGGATATCGCCGGTGCCAACATCGGCCTCATACTTCCGCTGACGCGCGCCGATCCGATGTTCTACGAACTCTCGCTCGGGTTGCTCGTCGTGACGACCGTGTGTGTCGCCTGGCTCTCAATGAGTCGGTTCGGCATGGCCCTGATAGCAATCCGTGAGGACGAGGATGCGGCCGGAACGATGGGCGTGAATACAACGCGCTACAAAGTCGCAGCACTCGTCCTCGCCTCGTTGTTTACCTCCATCGCAGGAGGGATCCACGCATACTGGATCACATTCGTGGACCCGGCGAGCGCGTTCGACCCGACCCTGAACGTCAGGATGGTTATCATGGCCGTGTTCGGTGGTTCCGGCACTGTTTTTGGGCCGGTCATAGGCTCGTTTCTTCTCTCCACAATTTATGAATTACTAGCCTTCTGGATTTCCACGGCCGCGGCGCTTCTGTTCGGCGTGGTGATCGTGCTAGCCGTCCTTTTCATGCCGAAGGGCATTGCCGACCTGGCTTTGGCCAAGGAACCTGGCTGGCGCTACTTCTTGCGCAACGTGCGGGAGCATCGACTATGAGCGCGACAGCGGTGCCGGTCCTCGAAGGCCGCCGGTTGACCAAGCGTTTCCAGGGGCTCGTCTCCATAGACGACGTAAGCTTCTCTCTCGCGGAGAATGAAGTGCTCGGCCTGATCGGCCCCAATGGCGCCGGCAAGACGACGCTGGTCAATATGATCAGCGGAACAATTCGAGCCGATCACGGCTCAATTTTTTTCAAGGGCCAGCCTATCGATCACTTACGCCCGTTCCAACGAGCGCATTTGGGCATTTCGCGCACCTTCCAGGTAATGAAACCGTTTCCCGGTCTCTCGGTGCTCGATAACGTCGTGGTCGGCGCGCTGTTTGGAACCGGCGGAGGTGAGACATCCATCGCCCGGGCCAGGGAGAGCGCGCGGGAATGGATCGAGTTTACCGGGCTCACCCATCGCATCGGCCAGAGCGCGGAGGCGCTCGGCGGTCCCGATCGCAAGCGCCTGGAATTTGCAAAGGCGCTGGCCCTCAATCCGAAGCTCCTACTGCTCGACGAAGTGATGGCGGGTCTGAATCTCGTCGAAGTGGACGAAGTGGTGGGACTGGTGCGGAAAGTGCGAGAGCGAGGCGTATCGATTCTCATCATTGAGCATGTAATGAAGGCCATTCGCCACCTGTCGGATCGCGTCATGGTCCTGCACCACGGTGAGAAGATCGCAGAAGGCGAGCCGAGCGCCGTGCTGTCGGACCCGCGCGTTGTGGCGGCCTATCTCGGAACGAGGCGCACATGACCGCGCCCTTACTGAAGATCTCCGGCCTGAACGCGGGCTACGGGGCTGTCCCGATCCTATCGGACGTGAACCTTACCATTCAGGAGCGCGAGATCGTCGCGCTAGTGGGCAGCAACGGCGCGGGCAAGACAACCCTGTTGCGCGCGGTCTCGCGGATCATTCCCGCCACCGGGCTTCTGGAATTCGCCGGGACGGATCTTCTGCCGCTATCTCCGGAAGAGGCATTCGCGCGGGGAATTGTGCAGGTGCCGGAAGGACGCCAGCTCTTCGGGCGCATGACGGTTGAAGAAAACCTGTTGATGGGCTGCCGCCTACGGCGTGACCCTGGGGGCGTGCGCAAGAGCTTCGAATGGGTCTATCGCCTGTTTCCGATCCTGGCGGAGCGCCGCCGCCAATTGGCCGGGAACATGTCGGGCGGCGAACAACAAATGTGCGCCATGGCGCGCGCGCTAATGGCTGCGCCGCGTCTTCTCATCATCGACGAGATGAGCCTTGGGCTCGCGCCGGTAATTGTCGACCAATTGTTAGTGGTCCTCAACGACGTTCGTGCACAAGGTATGACCATTCTGCTCGTTGAGCAGGATGTCTTCGCAGCGTTCGCCGTTGCTGATCGTGCCTACGTCATGGAAACTGGTCGGATCGTCCGCGAGGGAAACGTGACCGAGTTGTCGAAGGACCCCGCTGTCAGGGACGCGTACCTTGGGTCGGATTGATTCGCCATTCCTGGGTAAGGTGAGCCTCGATCGTAAGTGTCGGTTCCGCAGAACCAAGCGAACTCCGGCGTGAGGTCTTTGTCCGCCCACTGTCCGCCTTCTCGACGAAGTTGCCGTCTGTGCACAGGTGTATGAATAGAGCTTATCGGAATGGGCCAGCGCTGGCCCACGAGATTATCGCCTGCATGCGCATCTCGTACGAGGACATCAGCTTCTCGCCCTTTGCTGATAGGCGAATGAGTTTGCTGCGCCGGTTGTCGGGAATCACCTCAAGAGTAACTAGGCCCCTCGCTTCTAGCGCCTGAATTTGTTGCCGCGTGGCAACGTCAGTCGTCCCCACGATCTTAAAGACTGTCGGCATCTCGCAAGTGCCGCAGTTTTGCGCCAGGCACAAGAGGATGTAGATC